>CAIJED010000320.1 GCA_903819595.1 uncultured Methanomicrobiales archaeon
GATCCGGACCACCTTGAACAACTGCTGGCAAAATTTTTTCATGACGCCGGGCCTGGCCGTAATTCGAAGGGTATCGTGGTACCTCACGCCGGGTATATCTATTCCGGTAGAACCGCAGCCCTTTCCTATGCGTCGATCAGCCCGGGTTTTGACGGTACATTTATCCTTGTTGGCCCAAGTCACCGCGGTTTTCAGACCTGCATATCAGAGGTACCGTGGGAGACTCCCCTTGGTATCGTGGACAACGATCTCGAACTTGGTGAGGCACTGAATATTGACCCCGACGAGATTTCACACCTGGACGAGCACTCGCTTGAAGTCCAGGTCCCTTTTATCAAGTACAGGTTTCCAAGGGCAAGGATCACCCCGATAATGATGGGAAAGCAGGATTTGCGGAGTGCAATGGTCCTGTCTGAGCAGATCGCCAGCGCCGTCAGGCGAACCGGAAGAGATGTCCGGATTATTGCGTCATCTGATTTCTCTCATTATGTGAATGCGGAGGTAGCAAGAAAGAATGACCTCTATGCTATCGAGGCGTTGAACACATTTAACATTCCTGAGTTTTACCGGAGAATCGGAGAACGAAATATCACGGCATGCGGTTATGGACCAATATCTGCGATGCTCCGGTCCTGCCAGGAGGGTGGGTGCCGGGAAACAAAATTGATCCAGTATACCACGAGCGGGGACATTTCGGGTGATAATTCGGCAGTCGTAGGTTATGCGGCAATCGCGGTGATATAGTGGTCACATGGAGTGCACCCGGAAAGGTGTTCCTTTTTGGTGAGCATGCAGTGGTGTATGGAAAAGCTGCGATTGCCATGGCCATCAAGCCCCGTGTCTTTGTTACGGTACGGAAAAGCCGGGCCCCGCACCCTGCAAAATCCCCCTATATTGACAGTTGTTTTGATGATATGGGTGTAAAAGGCAGTGTATACATCAACTCACAGCTGCCGAGTTCATCGGGCCTCGGCTCTTCCGCGGCAGTTACCGTTGCCACCCTCGCCGCAATTAACGATGAATTTGGTTTCAATTACTCACGGGAACAGATTGCAGAAATGGCGTTCAACATCGAGAAGAAAGTTCAAAAAGGGAGGGCAAGCCCCACGGATACGACCGTTTCCACCTATGGCGGACTTGTTTTTATCCTGGGTGCGTCGAGGCGTCGTCTGCCGCCTGAAAATTACCAGCTGGTTGTCGGCAATACCATGGTCTCGCACAGCACATCGAAAATGGTCGAGATGGTGGCTGACCTGAAGAAATCAAATCCTGAAATCTGTGACCCGGTCCTTGATGCGATTGGAGGTATCACCATGTCTGCGATGCATCACCTGGTTGATCCGGTCCATCTCGGGAGGCTGATGAATATGAACAACTCGCTTCTCGATGTGCTCGGGGTGGGCCATCCTGCATTGACCCGGCTTATTCAGTCCTCCAGGGCCGGGGGTGCGTATGGTGCAAAAATTACAGGAGCTGGTGGGGGGGGCTGCATGGTTGCGTTATGCCCGAAGCACCTGAAAAGTCGTATTGCTGCAGCGATTGAGGCATGTGATGCACGTGCCTTTGTGACAAATATCGACACTGAAGGTGTACGAAAGGAGAAGGATGTCTGAGCGGGTACTCCTGAAACTAGGCGGCAGTGTCATCACAGATAAGGCATCTGCCGGTGTCATCCGGACTGATGAGATTGAACGGATCGCAAACACAATTGCCATGAGAACTGGGATTTCACTTGTGATAGTCCATGGTGCAGGGTCCTGCGGCCACCCGGAAGCAAGCCGTTACCGGTTCAGTTCCGGTGTTTCGGCCGCAAACCGTGAAGGGATATTTGTCACGCACATGGCGGTGAGACGGTTAAATGACGAAATCGTCCGGGCATTACGCAACGCAGGTGTGGAAGCCGTGGGGGTTCAGCCCCTTTCAGCCTGTATTGCGGATAAGGGGCGTCTAATCTCATGCGAGTACCGGCAGCTTGAATGTATGCTCGGTCTCGGGATGGTCCCGGTCCTTCATGGAGATATGGTCATGGACTGTTCGTCCGGTGCATGCGTGATATCGGGTGACCAGCTGGTGAGGGTCCTTTCAACATCTCTGGGTATGAAGCGTATCGGGCTTGCCACAGATGTGCCCGGCGTCTTCAGTCAAGGGCGCGTAATCCCGGAGATCACGCCGGTACTGGCTGGCACCCTGTCTCTTGGAGATTCGACACATATTGATGTTACCGGTGGTATGCGTGGAAAGGTAAAAGAGCTCTGCCAGCTTGCCGAAGCTGGGATCCCCTCTGAAATATTCCATTTTTCGAGGATTGGTGAATTTCTGGATGCCATGCCACACGGCGGTACACGAGTGAGGGGGGCGGAGAATGGCTGACCCGGTATCACGTACATCGTCCCGGAAACTTGACCATCTCCGGATCTGTGTTGATAAATCAATAGAACGTGGGGACACCGGCTTTAATGATGTACGGCTTGTCCATAACGCCCTGCCTGAATGTGACATGGACCGGATTGATACAGGCTCCCGGTTTCTTGGTCACCATTGTAAATTCCCCCTGTTCATCGCTGCGATGACGGGTGGTCATCCGGAAACCCTCGAAGTGAACAGGCGTCTGGCCAGGGCCGCCCACGTATACGGCCTCGGGATCGGCGTGGGGTCACAACGGGCCGCCCTTGAGGATCCGGATCTGGAAGAAACGTTCTCAGTTGCCAGGGATGAGGCGCCCCATGCATTTATCGTGGCGAACTTAGGGATTGTCCAGCTCCGTGACCATGGAAATGAATGGGCGGACCGCGCCGTATCGATGATCGGGGCGGATGCGATTGCAATCCATGTGAACTTTCTGCAGGAAGCCATCCAGCCGGAGGGGGATCATGACGCATCCGGGTGTCTTGGTGCGTTAAGGGCGTTATGTGAAGAATTTAAGTACCCGATCATCTTAAAAGAAACCGGGAGTGGAATTTCAGCAGAGACTGCCGGTGCAGCCTTTGGAGCGGGAGTCAAGGCCATCGATATCGGCGGCTGGGGAGGGACCTCGTGGGCCGCAATTGAGAGTATACGGGCAGAAGAAAGCTCAAGTGAGCGGGATAAAAGACTGATCAGCCTTGGTCATGAGTTTACGGACTGGGGTATCCCCACGGTGGTAAGTCTGTGCGATGTAGTGCGGACTGGTGGACCTGTCATTGCGACGGGGGGCCTGAGGAGTGGAGTGGATATGGTCAAGTCCCTTGTCATCGGGGCGGACCTCTGTGGCATGGCGTTACCACTTTTACAACCGGCGTTAACAAGTGAAAGAGCATTATTTGATGCGATTGATACAATTGAGCACCAGTTCAGGGTGGCAATGTTCCTGACAGGGTCCCGGACTATCGCGGATCTGAAGATAAAAAAGGCAATTATTACCGGGAAAACCCGGGAGATGGTGGACAGCATCATGGAGGAATATAATGGATATTGAAGTGATCGCCGTTGGCGGATATGATGAGGTGGGGAGGAATATGACTGCTGTCCGCTGTGGGAAAGAGATAGTTATCTTCGATATGGGTCTCA
>CAIJED010000321.1 GCA_903819595.1 uncultured Methanomicrobiales archaeon
GGGATAGAACTGACCTGGAGGGCCCCGGTAGCCGTTGACGACCCGGCGACAATCCCTGGCTGTTGCAGGAGGACTGGAATGGAACGGTAATTGCTTCCGCTCAGCTGCGACCGGTCAACCGGCCGGTCGGTAACCCATATTGTGTAAGTACCGGTATCGATTTTCCCGCCAAGCTGGTTTGTGTACCACTTGTAGACCCAGTGGCCATCAGGGTCGACATCTGTGGTGGTGAAGCCCCCCATGTCTGCCCTGCGGTTGATATTATCCAGTGCCACCCCGTTTGAGGGAAGGTTCGGCCCGGTCAGGAAGAGGTAAACCTGGTCACTCCCTGGTGAATACCCGGATAATGTGACTATGTCGCCAAGGTAGGTCGTTTTTGTCTCTGCGGCAGAGGTGCC
The DNA here is from genome assembly GCA_903819595.1 of uncultured Methanomicrobiales archaeon. Classification (GTDB taxonomy): domain Archaea; phylum Halobacteriota; class Methanomicrobia; order Methanomicrobiales; family Methanospirillaceae; genus CAIKOD01. The sequence continues at coordinate 399 of CAIJED010000321.1, forward strand.
ACTCACGGAAAGGAGGCACAGGAGGATGAAAAGTCCGATAATTACTGGAATCCTGGTAGTGACCAGGCCGGGCTTCCGGTACATTGTGGATGGAAATCTGTCCGGGTATTTTCTGTTACATAAATCGTTGTAAGATGTCATGCGGGTACTTCGTATCGGACATTGTTGCTAATTGTTATTACTGTTCTTATGATATCACTTTCCGTTGGCCACGGGTTTTGGAATCCTGCTGCGATATTCCGGTATTGTCGTTGAAATTGCGGGATTCTCCCCTACACGAGATTTTTTTAAGGTACCCGGATGAATAGAGGTAGTACTAAGTGGGAGCTTACCATTTGTGTCCACAGGTAATCCACGGATTCACTTTCAACGCCCGGTTTTTGAAGAGATCAGAGGGAAGGGATATACCCCGGTTGACATGCATCTGCACAGTCACCATTCCGATGCGGCGAACGGTATATCCTCGATCATTTCACGGGCGAAACAGCTTGGCATCGGTGTTGCTATTACCGATCATAATGAAATCCAGGGTGTTATTGAGGCATACTCATACGAAAAATCCACTGACACCCTTATTATTCCGGGAATCGAGCTGAGTGCACTGGAGGGACCCCATATCCTCGTGTATTTCTATTCACCTGGTGACCTCCGGGAATTTTTTGACCAGTACATCAGGGGAAAAAAAGGGAAAAGCGAGTACATGGCCGTGCAGCTGACGGTGGAAAATATCCTTGATGCAGCAGAAAGTTATCGTTGTGTGACCGTAGCGGCCCATCCCTATGGTTATTTTGGGATTAACCGGGGTGTTCTGAAATGTATCCGCAACAATGTCCTGCCAGCCGGAATTATCGACCGTTTTGATGGTATTGAGGTCATCTGCGGGGGTATGAGCGATGATCTCAACGACCAGGCGGCGTGTTATGCCGGTGCACATGACTTCCCGGTAACAGGCGGTTCGGACTCCCATGTACTACCATCAATAGGGAGTGTGGTCACCTGCGTGAAGGCGGATACCGTGGAAGGGTTCCTCGACGGGGTTCTTGCAAAGGAGAGCATCGTCATTGGATCAACGGTCGATCTGCGTTTCAAATGTATGACCGCCGGGGTAATTGCCTGGAACTATATCCCGTTCACCTGTTCCTCACTCCAGGTCCACTATGAACAGAATATGCCACGACTCATCCGGTACGTAAAAGACCTGTTACGCTAGTCATCCACCGGAAATACCGGGTTTTTCCCGGGGAAAAAGAGGCACATTATCACAGGATCGGTGAGAACAGTCGTGAGATGGATGACCGTACCCTGAAGAACCAGGACTTTTCAGCGTACCACCCGGGGGTCAGTTCAGTACAGGAAGCAAGGTCATCCAGGTATGCCCTATGGAATTCTCCTGCTACCTCCTCGTCATAAATAATGGCGTTCGTTTCGAAGTTCAATTTAAAACTACGGACATCCCAGTTTGCACTGCCGACCGACGCGACGGCTCCATCGATTACGATTGTCTTTGCATGGAGGAAGCCATTATCATAGGTATATGCACGAACTCCGGAATCGAGCAGTTCCTCCACGTAGGAGTGTGACGCCCAGTACACAAACATGTGGTCCGGCCTTGCGGGTATCATGATCCTCACATCGACCCCGGACAAGGCCGCAATCCGGAGTGCATCAGTCA
>CAIJED010000322.1 GCA_903819595.1 uncultured Methanomicrobiales archaeon
CATCCCCATCATTCTTAAAATTTCATCGTTTCGTGCGCGCAGTTCCCCCTTCGTCTGGAAGCGGTAATAGGTCTGGGGCCTTTTCACCGGGTAGGCCATGGTACTGATAAGGGTGAGCGACGGCTCGATACCGCCCACCTGTTCAGGTGTGCTAATGATATTCGGGCCTGATATCAACACAAGCGACGATTTCTTATCTCTTTTCCAGGACTCTTCGATTGCACCGGAAACCGCCTGCACCATTTTATGGAAATTTACAGGAATGGCGTTTTCCACCTGTTCAGGAAGATCAAGGATGATCATCGGAGTCGTCCCGCCAAGACCTTTGTACATCCTGACAACGGGTTTATCGAATTTTGCCGTCATTTTCCAGTCGATTTGTCGCATACTATCTCCCGGAACATATCCACGAAAACCGCTGAGTTCTATACCCGATATCGCACGTATCCGTTCGATCTCCTGCTCCCCGTACTCGTGAGTCCCTATGCCCAGCTCGTAACTGCCATAGGGGTAAACCTTCAATACAGGCCCGTTGAAATGGTCATTCCAAAGGCTGATTTCGTCGGAGAAGAACCGGTCCATGATCCGGATCGAGATGCCAGGGAATGAAAATGTCCCATGCACCATGGGTACTGCAGTATAAACCAGTTCAACCTGTTCAGTTTTCAATCCTTTTATGCCAAAATCAAGGTCGCCTTTCTGAATTACTATCCCCGGACAGACATTTTCCCGTAGCGCTGCCTGGAAACCTCCAGGTACAGAGATCCCGATTGAAAGCCGGACCTCAACAAATGAACCAACCCTGACATATGTTACCGGAACTTCCCGGTGGCATTCAATCCCCAGAAGGATTTGTTTCATATGCTGCTGGAAGGAGAAAAGCCGCCATTGTATAACGAGAAGAAGTGCAAGTGCCGTAATGATGGCAATCGTGGAATTAAAAAAAATTGCAAACCATACGAGGATAAGCCCGACAATTATTATTCCTTTACTGAGGTATGTCGGTCCCATTCACTACGGCACTCCGGTGGTATCAAGGATCTCCCTGATCACCTTCATTGAGGTAATATTCGCGATGTTTGCCTCTCTCGAGAGGATAAACCGGTGGTTGAGAATGACAGGAGCCAGGCCCTTGATGTCATCCGGAATGACAAATGTCCTCCCGTTCAGAGCAGCAACCGCTTTCCCCCCCCTTACAAAAGCGAGAGAGGCACGGCTGGATGCACCAAGATGAATATCGCTATGACTGCGTGTTGCGAGGATAATATCCCTGATATATTGTTTAACCTGTTCACCCAGGTACACATGGTGTATGCGCTCACGGTAATAGCGGATATCTGAAGCACTCATGACCGGCTTCTGGACATCCTGAAACCGGCTCCAGTCCAGTTGTCCTTCATCTGCACGGTCAATGATGAGCAATTCGTTTTCTGCGTCCATATAGTTTGATTTATGGCAGAACATGAAGCGATCACGCTGAACTTCGATCAGGGGAAAGGTCCCTTCAAATTCATAAGGGTTCTGGGTCGCTATGACAAAAAAAGGCGATGCCAGAGAAGTAGTTACCCCATCCACTGTAATTTGCTGTTCGCTCATTGCCTCGATAAATGCGCTCTGTGTTTTAGGGCTAAGCCGGTTGATCTCATCAATCATCAGGATATTGGTAAAAACCGGGCCTTTTTTAAATTCGAATTGCCGGGTATTCTGATTAAAGATATTTACCCCGATAATATCCGTAGGCTGGGTATCAACGGCGGCCTGGACTCTAGAAAATTCACAACTGGTAAGATGTGCAATTGCTTTCGCGATCGAGGTCTTTGCAGTGCCAGGGGCACCTTCAATCAGGATATGACCTCCTGACAGGAGGGCGGTCAGGATATGCTCAATTAACTGTTCGTTTCCAATAATCAACCTGCCAAGGACCTCACGTATCACTTCGTGAGTTCTGGCAATCTCATCAGCCTCTTCTTGTAAGATGATGGCCCTGGTATGATTATCTGCGGGACTTATCCGGCTGACATCCCTGGAATTGTCCGGGTTTGCATCCACGTCCATAATAACCCCGTTCTGGTACTCCAGGTCATTTTCGACGGTACCTCTCTTTTTTTCTTCCATTCATTCACCAGAGCTGCTTTCTGAAACCAATGACAAATATCATGAGAATAAATGCCAGTAATCCTATCTGAGCTACTAATGATGTTTGTATCTGATGGATTATACGACTTGGGGTAGCGGTGATGCCGGTCATCGAATGGGTCTGGTCGATGATTACCGTACCTTTCTGTAGGATGATGTTCGAGAGGAGGTGATCCCGATCTCCTGCCCCGTCACTATCCACCATCGCGTTAATAAGAATTCCAGGGTCTGAAATGACAAAGATCTCTCCTGCCCCTATCTGCGCCGTTGTTCCGACAGTAAACTGTCCTATTGTCTCATCCGGATCTGCTTTTTGGTTCTCGTTTTTGTCTTCCCATGATAACAGCGAGCTTGAAAGGAACGGGGAACCACCATCTACCGCAGAAGGCCGGTCGAGGGTAAGTGCGGATATATTCTGAATAACCGGTGATTTGCCGGTCGGGTAAGCGCGGACGAAGACCGGATTATCATAGGCACGATCAGCACTCATCAGCGGGATATTCCGCACATGGACTCCCGACCTGAGCTGGTCAAGCAAGCTGTTCGCACTGCCAAAATCATCGAGTACCAGCACGTTATTTCCCCGTCCCAGGAAATCCCGGTAGTACCCGGTCTCTGTGACAGAATAATTCCCAGACGGCGCGATAATGAGGAGTGTGGTGTTAGTATATCCGGATAATTGATCTGCATTTCCCAGCAGAATCACATCGTCATCTCCCAGGCGCTCAAAAAAACGGGAGGTGCCGTTCCAGCTCGGGTTATACCTGCTGTAGTCATTGTAATCATTGGACAGGTGCAGGAGCAGGACGGATCCTGCGATAATAAGGACTACAAGGGTTACGAGTGACCA
>CAIJED010000323.1 GCA_903819595.1 uncultured Methanomicrobiales archaeon
GACAGCGTTCGGCGTCCGGGAAATCGGCGAAATCATGCAGGATTTTAACGGAGTCAGTCTCGATACCCTGTAATTTTTTTAAACTTATAAAAAGGGAAGAAAAAATTCGTAGCCTTCAGGGATCCTTTAGAGTCCCATCGCTTTTTTGTATGAACTGATAATTCCGGTGATGTATTTCTGGTGCTCCTCGAGGGTCTCTTCATCATCTTTCGATCTCATGTAGGAGACCGTGTAGATAAGGATAATCGCATTATCCAGATGAAGCACTGGCGGGTCCTGGTTTGCCTCTTTGGGTATTTGAATGGCAAGATAAGGAGCATCATCATCCACAAAGTAAATGTCCGTAACCGGGGTTACATCCGCATTCTGGAGGTTATTTGCGCGCTCCCGAATGATTGAAAGCGCTAATTTTAAAACTTTTCCAGGTTCTGTATCCTTTATCTGCAGGATTGCTTCATCCGCCTGCTTCACTGCGTTTCCATACAGACCAAACCGGAATGAGAGAAATGCCTGGGCAATTTCATGTGCTGTCTTCCGGTCAATATCGCTAAACATGACTCTGAGCCGTTCCATGTAGTCATACAGGTAGTTTTCCATGGGGTTCTCCTCTGAAATTTTTATTGGTGTACTGAACCGCTTCTCGAGGCGTATCAACAGGATTGTAATGCTCACCGCAAACAGGATGACGATTAAAATGCCTGGTTTCGTATCGAGAGGGATGATCAGGATCATGACGGCGAAGATTGGTGCACAAATCGAAACAACATCCAATCGTGGTTTGAGCCATGCAAGGTAGCCGAGCAGAAATGCACCAATCGCCGGGCCATACCAGAACTCCGCGGCATCAGGGATCACGCCCAGCAGTTGAAGGGCCACACCGATTGCAATCCCTGCAAATGAAATGATAGGTATTGCGATTGCAATTTCACGTTGCCGACCTGCCCCTGGCCATCGGTCTTTTTCAGTACTTGTCAATTATACCGTTTTATATATAGTCCCCTGAGGGATGATAACATTTTTCAGATGATACATCGGGTTTTGGGTTACCCAACGCCTGCCTCACCTTGCAGGAAGCGGCAACAAAAAAACAAAAAGTTCAATATGGTTAAACATGATGCAAACTAACCTTCCTTTATGAAGGTGTGTATCATGTGTGGTGGGGAAGGGACCAGACTTCGCCCCCTCACGTTTGAACGACCGAAACCCTGCATCCCGATCGTGAATAAACCCTCAATAGAACACCTGGTCTCACACCTCTCCAATCTTGGTTTCCATGAAGTGGTCATCACGCTTGGTTACATGGGGGATGTGATCGAGCAGGCCCTCGGTGACGGTTCTTTGTTCGGTGTAGACATTACCTATGTGCATGAACAGACAAAACTCGGCACTGCCGGCAGTGTGAAAAATGCACAGAAATTTCTGGAGGGCCAGGACTTTCTCGTGGTTGGCGGCGACCATATCACCGATATCAACCTCCTTGAATTTTACCGGGAACATATGAAGGGACACGTGCCTGCCACCATCGGGTTGATCAGTATCGATGACCCTTCAGAATATGGGATCGCCGAGATAGATGTGGACTATCACATCAAACGGTTCAAAGAGAAACCAGCACCAGGGGAGATCTTTTCTAACCTTGCCAGCACCGGGATGTATGTCTGCAGTCCGGAAATTTTCGATCACATCCCGGCTGGGACAAAATTTGATTTTGCCCGTGACCTTTTCCCGCAACTGATGGGAGAAGGATTTACTCTTTCAGGCTGGCTTGCACGGGGGAACTGGACCGATGTCGGGAACCCGAACATGCTTCGGCAGGCCGAAAAATGGAAACTGATGGATATCAGGTATACGAGTATCAGTGGGGACTTAACGATTAAGACTGCCAAGATACAGGGCCCTGTCCAGCTCGGGGACTCCTTTTCAATGGGTGTGAATTCGAGGCTAATCGGGCCTGTTTCGATCGGATCCGGGACAACTATTGGTGACAATGTCTTAA
>CAIJED010000324.1 GCA_903819595.1 uncultured Methanomicrobiales archaeon
GCGAGAGCCAAAGGGCTGTAATCTCAAGTTGCCAGGATATCCCGCCATTCTGCCCCGGGTTAACCGTATCCTTTGGCAATGCTGGTACCTGCCACATGACATCCGGGTAAGAAAAACGTGATAGTAATCCAGATGATTACTCCAAGACTGCGATGTTATCCGTTCACCATTTTTGAATAAATCACGTGATTCCCGGAATATTCAACGGAAAAATTGTTGTGTTGACTTATCTCTTGTAGACCAGCATGTTGTTTAAGTTGTCAGTAATGGTCAGGCCATCGCCATTAACCGTGTAGGTGACGGCTTTCTGGAAGATCTGGACGTACGTTGTCTCCGTATTACCCATATCTGTGCAAAATTTCCGCATGGATACGACCGGACCGATCGAAATTCCCATTCCCGTGTATAACTGCTGACCTGACAGGGTATACCTGGCGTTGTAGTTGTTGCAGCCAGCGAAACCCGCCACATTGCCCTGGTTATCAAATGTTGCTGTGATTTGGGCATTGGTTGGGTATGTAAATGCCGTACCCCCCTGGAGTACCATCGACTTTAAGTTCCATGTCCCGGAAAGAGTCGGATCCTTGACGGGCGTTGGTGCCGGGGCAGACACAATAACAGAACTTGTCGGCGCAGGCGTTGCAGGTTGAACTAAAGGTATGCCTGTACATCCTGCGACCATGATCACAAATACCACGCAGGCGAAACTGCAGGCTGTTATCGCTTTCATATCATCCCTGTTACTCCAACCCATTTTTAGTTTTCTTAATGTACCTGTTCACCCATGTCCTGTTTAGCAGGGTGGATTGTCCGTTCTGGATTCGTAATATCCCGGGAAGATTAACAGATTTATCGTAGTCTTCTCAATGATGCAGCAATGTGTTGGACAATTGCTGTGTCGAGATTCACTCTCCCGGTTGAACGCCTTGTTTTTGCTCATACCGCTGGTAAGATAACAGAGGGTGCTGTAAATACACCCCTCCATGGGCTTGGATCGGTATAAAAAAAGGTCATATTGGCGTTGCTTTGTAATACGCCCAATAATTGACTTTTTTAACAATCCGACAATATTCGTGGCAGTACAAAGCCAAAATCCCGGCACTTTTATGAAGGGGTCAGGTAAATGGGTGTGGTAATGATTATCACCCCTTATTTTTGCGATAAAAGGGCGGGAAAAGAGAGGAATTTTTTTCAAGACTAATCTGGATTGAATGTTGCCTATTATCAGTGAATTGCAGGGAATTACACCTATTATATGTGAATCTTTTCTCCCCATACCTCAATTTATCAAAGATCATTGCCAGAAACTGCAATCAGAGTTAAAATATTGATTACCGAAACATACCTGTATACGGTAAATACATTTGGAAAGAGTTTTTTTTTTAAATGGAGGTCAGGGAGATCACGGCGACTGATTGTAAATGCCGCTGATGGCACGATTATCCTTTTTCCGGTGTAAGTAGGGATCCCAGGTAGCATCCGATTGAAAACGGATATGATTGGTCTTTTCCGCTTATCAGCCTCGTAGATTTCCATAAAATGTCGGATGTAACAGTATGGAGTTGATCGTACTCTACTCCATGGAGTTTCTTCTGTAGGATCTTATCAGAGGGTAAATTATCCCGGATACGTGTGACCCCCGATGCAGGCAGGTTCATTTCTGGCATGGTATTAGCCGCATCGGACACACCACCTGGTTTTGTTCCCAAGAATATGATGAATGAGAGATGCGATTTAAGCAGGGGCGGTTCGATAGGAGTATGCAGAATTGTGATGTTGATATAACTGTGATTACCACTTCAACGGAACGATGAGAAACTGAGCCTGAATACGATTAATCTAATTGTACTGGTGAACTTCAGAAACATCGGGGTTATGGATAGTGGGATGCAAAGACATTGCTGGATAGGACCTAAATTTAATATTCTGTCAGCGAAATTCTACGATATAACAAAATAGTAATCAATAGGAGTAGTGGTCCCGGTTGTGAGGAACCTGTTTTCCAATCCATATTCGAATTGCGTGCTCCCACCGGTGAAACGTATCTTTTCGCTTCGTTAAGAACGTGGTTCCGGCCATTTCCACCAGAGTGATCCTGCTCCGAGGATGATAATAATGCTGGAAATCGTTATGTCAATTTGTGAAAAATGTAGTGCCTGAAGTGAAAACTGGAGAAATATACCTGATATGAATGCAGCGGTCCCGACAATAATTCCAAAAATAGCCGCATACCGGCAGTATGGAAGCAGGCCGGGTAGCAGGATGACTCCAGCCTGGACCAGGAGAAAAAGAGCTAGAATTCCGCAAGTCCATTCAATCGGGCTTGTAAGTTCTGAAAAAAAAGCGTTCACGAGAAAACCCGCCGGGACATCTCCTTCGAATGGGCCGAACACTGGCCAGCACCAGTTTGCCGCCTCTGCCCACATGAAGTCCAGGAGCTGATGGGAGAGGATGCCAGCGATCGTGGCAAGGATTATTGGGCCTACCCGTCGGTAATGGAGGGATAGAATGAACCCGGCGATCAGGAAAACGCTGATAAAAAGTAGCGTGTGGGCATATATTCGGCCATAATCAAGTGATTTTGCCAGGAAAATGTGGCCAAGTGGCTTGTCGATAAGGTCGGGTAACACACTGCCCACTGCTGCCATGATGATAACATAACGGTCCCGGAAGATGAGCGTTAAGGTAAGGCCGATCAATACACCGGCTAACAGGTGGACCAGGACAAACATAGAACAACGTAACTTGGGGTGGGCGGAAACATCAGGTTTTCATGAGGAAATGGTAAAATACCGGTACTAAACGATATTCTACTCCTGGCAACCATGCAAGTTTTTTCCCGAAATGCAGGCAAAAATGGAATTGGTATCATGTACGGCGTCGGGTGAGCATGATGAACCCAAGGACAAATGAACCAATGACTGGAAGGACCGGGAATCCAGCCTTAGTGGGAGGCGGCGTCTGAGTTACTGCCTTCGACGGAATTGGCATGAGGGGGGTGTCCTTTGAACGAGGCGTTGACAACATCGTTTCGGCTGCAGTAACCAAAGAGGTGGGCTTCCCTGTTACGTTAGTGACGTTCATGATTTGTGTCGGTGTTGGAGAAATAGATTCAACAATGGACCCGAAACTAGCCCCCCCGCCTCCACCGCCCGCGGGACTACTATACGATGTTGTCTTGGTTCGTGTCGGGGTATATGGCTGTGTTGCACCCGGGTTACCGATACGGACTGTGTCAGAAAGGGCCTGGACGCCGTTCACCGATAACCGTATTGCGACCGTCCCGTCAGTGGTCCCTGTAGTTCTGAACGTAATTTTTGAATCACTTGGTCCCTGCTTTGTCCCCTGCAGGTTTATCATCGCGACCACTTCCTGTGCACCAGGCGCAGCGGTCCCCGAAAGGATGATGTAGTCATAGGTCCCCGAGGGAATAGTCCCGGACTGGGTGACACTAAATTCGCCATCAGTTGATTTACCGACTCTTTTCACCTCGGTATCATCTTTGCGGACACTCAGCATATTATCATCTGTGTTCTGTACCGTGGCAGAAAATGTCCCATCCTTTAGAGTGAAGGGAAGGAAAAGGCTATCGGTCTCGTAGGAAAATCCTCCCTCCGGACTCATGGCAAACCTGCCTTCGAGTTGCAGGGAAACCGTTGAATTCTCAGGAAGTCCCTGTATGGAAATTGTCACCGGACCACCCCGTTCGATTTGTTTAGGCTCAACTGTGACTGAA
>CAIJED010000325.1 GCA_903819595.1 uncultured Methanomicrobiales archaeon
CTTAAACAACATGCTGGTCTACAAGAGATAAGTCAACACAACAATTTTTCCGTTTGATATTCCGGGAATCGCATGATTTATTCTAAAAAAACGTTGGATAGATAACATCGCGGGATTTGTTGTAATCACCTGGTTACGATTGAGTCTTTTCTTACCCGGGTGTCATGGGGCAGGTACCAGCCCTGCCGCTGGAAACGGTTAACCCGTGACAGAATCACGGGGATATCCTGACAACTTGAGATTACAGCCCTTTGGCTCTCGCCGGTGCATTGCATGATGAGGCGATCGTGGACAGGCAAATGCCTGCAGTACCTCTGTCACTCTCTGGTTTTACAATTGAATTCAATGCCAATGGAAACTTTTCTGCGGGTATATCCGAACAACAGGTACACGGAGGACCTGGCAGGTCATTGGCCCTCGTATCAGTGTCAGCAAATTGAAACGTGATGGCCTTCCCGGTCCTGATTCACCAGGTGTGATAAAACTAGCAAGAACAGTACCTCACAATACTCCGGAATTCGACAAATCAGGTGAAAAATGGAGGAAAAATTGTTTTTGATGGACCTGTGCAAAATCGATTGATTTATAGCGAGTTATCCTAATTGATCCCCGGCTCCCGGTACCGTTCCCCGTGTGGTAAGATGAAACAGCAGTACACCCTGGGATCAGGTCACCCATCCAAGCCCTTCAGATACTTTAAGGAAACCTAAAAATTGGGATAACCCCCGTTGCCATGGGTTCATGCAGTCGTTCTTTGTCTACCAGGGGCTATCTCAATAATCCCCCGATACATCCTCCAATCATGCCAAGCACTGCATGGTAGAGTGCAAGGACAATCAGAGTGACCGCGATGCCAAGTCCGGCAACGAGGCCAAAAATCCCGAGCAGGAATGTACTCCCGAGTATCGCCAGGACAGAGAGAATGATCGCCCCGAGCAACCCGCTCATAAAACCTGCTTTCCCACCGTTCCATATTCCACCACCTGCAATCAGTCCAGCAATAAGGCCGGCAACCAGTGGCCCGATGACCGGGGCAAAGCCCAGGATGACCATCAGGACAAAACCGACCGCCACTGCAAGCCAGAACGAACCCTCTTTCTTCGTACTCATCTATCTGCTAATTACCCGGGGAAATTAATTAATTTTTATCTTTGAAGCAGGGGAGGTTAACGGTGTATTGTCCTTCTGGAGTGGATCATACCCAGGTATGATCACGTTCGGAGAGCGCCCTCCCAGATCGGCCGATATTATCGCGGTCAAGCTCATCGATCAGTACCGTAACCATTCCAGGCTCTACCCTGAGTGTAGTAATGATCGTTTTTGTAAACTCCGAAATGAGGGTTCTTTTCTGCTCAATCGTCCTCCCCCTAGCCATTTTGATAATTACAACCGGCATATTGCTCAACAGAATAGTCTGGTCCCTGACATGATAAGCCACGCGGGACCGGGCCAGGGAAAAAAAGGATAAGCGGGGCAACAATACCCGGATTATTCTGATGTCCGTCGGGCACACCCGTCAGCAATTGCCGCTTCTTTTACTGCGGCCGCGATTGCTGCTGTTACCCGGCGGTCAAGAATGCTGGGGAGGATCCGGTCCTTTGAGGGTTTCCTGATATAACCTGCCAGCGCATGGGCAGCCGCTACTTTCATTCCGTTGGTAATTTTCGTGGCACATGCATCGAGGGCACCACGGAACATACCCGGGAATACCAGTGCATTGTTGATCTGGTTCGGGAAGTCGCTCCTCCCGGTGCCAGCGATCGCGGCTCCTGCAGCGAGTGCGATGTCAGGCATGATCTCCGGCACCGGGTTTGCCATTGCAAAGATAATGGGGTCATCATTCATGGAACTCACCATCTTTTTGGTGATAATACCGGGTGCAGAGACCCCGATACATACATCTGCACCTTCCATCGCCACGGCGATATCCCCTGTCCTGCCCTGGCGGTTCGTCTCGTCAGCGAGGATAAACTTGTATTTATTGGCGTACAGCCCCTCACGCTTCCGGTGAATGATCCCTTTGGTATCACAGACAATAATATCATGGACCGACCGGCAGTAATCAGGGTTGTACCCGATGCATTTTAAGAGCCTGGCCGTTGCATACCCTGCAGCCCCTGCACCGCAGATCGTAATATTGAGGTCTTCAAATTCCTTTCCCGTCACCTTGCAGGCATTCAGGAGTGCTGCCAGTATGACAATCGCCGTGCCATGCTGGTCGTCGTGCATGACCGGGATACCGATATCCTGGAGCGCCTCCTCGACCTCAAAACATTTCGGTGCTGCAATGTCCTCGAGGTTGATCCCACCAAAAACCGGGGCAATATTCTTTACGTCATCAGCAAAACCTGCATGGTAGTGCTCAAAACATATCGGGAAGGCATCAATATCGGCAAATTTCTTGAAAAGAATTGCCTTTCCCTCCATGACTGGTATTGCTGCATATCCGCCGATATTTCCAAGCCCCAGGACGGCTGAACCATCAGTCACGATCGCAATGGTATTTGCCTTCAGGGTATACCGGTACGCCAAGTCCTTGTCCTTTTCAATTGCCCTGCAGACGGCGGCAACCCCGGGTGTGTATGCCCGTGCGAGGTCTTTCCTGGTCCTGAGCGGGACCTTGGAACGGATTTCAAGTTTTCCCTGTTTCCGCTCATGGAGAAGAAGAGCCTCCTGGTACACATCTGCAGATTCCTGGTTACTGGTCACTTTTTTCGTCATCCACGTGATCTCCCTGCCCTGCATTGAATGAGCGCATCCTCCCTACAATAAGGTTACGGTACGATAACCGGAAACCATGCGGTGGGCGGGTCTGTAAGTGGATCCGAACACTCTTTTTTTGAATATAGAACGTTGATTTTTTAATTTTTGAAATTTTTTACTTTCCTAAGTCGGATTTTGATCAGTAACAACCGTCATTCCAGGGGAAGTTATAGAAAAGAAGGATACTCCTTTTGATCTCCATGCCTGGATTATGAGGTGAATACCCTCACCGCATGCCAGGACATTTTTCGAAAACCGGACTTTTTAACACTACACGATGGTTAAATTTATAAAAATCTGTTGATAATGTAGATTTCCATATGCACAGAGAACAGATCATCTGGTCCACCCTTCCCCTTCTGGCGGTAGTTGTCTCATCCGTTCAGGCAATCCAGGTTAACTCATTACGTGATCCAATCGATCTCATCAGTTCAAACATTACTACTTCTTTTCCCGAAAACAGGGGCATGATCATCACCCCGTTACCATTCGGACATGGTCTCATCGTCCCGGTTTCTCCATTTCCTGGTGCTCACAAGGACCAGAATGAAGATCTTAGTACCCCTGCTGTACAGAATTAGAGTCTGGTTGGGCAACTCCTCCAGGGCAATAAAAAATTCAGGGATGATGTATACAATGCGAGCATCGAACGAAATCAGGAACTGGTGGCAGGCCAGAACCCGTCGGTGCTCTGGATCGGGTGTTCGGATTCGCGATCAGACCCTGAAAGGATTACCAATGCTGGTCCGGGAGAACTTTTTGTTACCCGGAACGTCGGGAATATTGTCCCGTACCATGACTGGTCTCTGGCTGCTGTAGTGGAATACTCTCTTACCTATCTGAATGTGCAGGAGATCATTATCTGTGGGCATTCTGACTGTGGAGCAATTAAATCACTCGATACAGATCTTCACGACCCCTATATCCCACTCTGGCTCAATGATGCCCGTGACGCAAAAACACGTGTTGACAGCCGGATACCGGTTCCGAAAACGCAAAAAGAGATAAAGGAGCGTGATCATGAGATAGAACTTGAAAATGTCAGGCTTCAGGTCGACCACCTGATGACCTACCCGTCTGTGAAAAAAGCAATGGAAGAGGGCAGGGTCAGGATCAATGGACTGTATTTCGACCTTGCAACCGGTACACTATCTCTGGTCACGTAAGAAACGAGATGGCCTGATTTTTTATCAGTCCATCAATTTCAGGTTTTATCTCCAGGCAAAGAAAAAAAATTGTGGCACTGACATGCCTGCCGGGTCTAAGCAACCGTTCACCTGAAAACCCTTACCTGGCCGCTTCCAGGAGAGTAAATTCGATTTCACACCATGCCCGGTCGAGCAGGCCTAGGTAATAGGCCTCGTCAAACCCGTCTGCCTCCATTGAAAGGTCGACCGCCCATTTCCTTGCGTCACGGACCACGTACCCGATCTCCATCCCGGGTGAGACCGGAATGCCGGCGGCCCTGCAGGCCCTGACGGCTGAAGCCTCGGGACAACTCCGGGAATACTCAAGCCTGCTTACCTGGCGGTGGATGGCCAGTTCCTGCGGGCTGGCCGTACGGAGCCCATCCCTCGCATCCCGGTATAATTCTCTCACCGCACCGGCGACCTTGTTGATCTCACGTCGTGAGGACGCTGTACCCATGAGGTCCAGCATCTGTGTCTGGACCCGCCTGATATATTCAGGGGTATCTCCACGCCGGCTGGCAATACCCCTGATTTTGATCGAACCGTCGCTAAGCCTGCCGTAATACCGGGTGTATGCCCCGAACCCGTCCGGCATCGGGAGAAAGACCAGCCAGTCGTAGGACTCAAGTTCGGTGAGCAGACGGGTCTCCTCTTCAATCCGTGCCTTCAGGTGTTCACGTTCTGGCCCCTGGAGCCAAAGGCAGTCTACAATCCCATGGAGAACTGTAGCCCCTTCTTCTTCTGCGATATCTTTCGACCGGATGAGGATATCCCGGGAACAGGAGGTGATCCGTTCGTGTACCTCGATCTGCCCGAACTTGGCGTTTTTATACCCGGTATAGCCGAAACAGGTGACCAGCATCCACTTCAGGATGGAATCAGCACCGCGGTAGTGGGGGTGTGTCTTTTTCAGGTACTTTGTCCTGTACCGGAGCTCAAGAAGCGGCCCGAGCACTGCCGGGAGAAAACCATGTTTTTCCGGGTTCGTAACGGTCTCCGGTGAGAGGTTGTACAACACGATGACTGATGGGTACAGGGAGGTGAAGTCGATCTGAAAGACGTCCTCGTAGAGCCCGGGCACCGGCTGGAACATCATCCCGCCCCGGTCACAGGCACGGAGGTCATTCACGTTCCGGAAATGTTCGGCATCTGCCTTCCGGTATGGTACCGCAATCCCCCGCAGGAGAGCCTCGTACACTTCATACCCCGATATCAGGGTCCCTGCAGTGAACCGTGCCGCGAGGTTCGGGCAGAGTCCGGTGAGCCGGGATGCCATGATTACCCCGTAAAGCCCCCCCTCACGGTAGTTAAAACTGCTACGCGTGTCGATCAGTATCCTGCCATCCGGCATAAGGGATCCTTCACGGTACTCGGTCCTGCCGTAGCTCGAGTATGATTTTGCATTGATCTTCCGAAACAGTCCATTCCTGCTGAACGGGGGATCGAGGCCATA
>CAIJED010000326.1 GCA_903819595.1 uncultured Methanomicrobiales archaeon
AACCGGTGGAATCCGCATCGAAGATCATCGGACAGAATTTAAAGAAAGGCGCTATCGTGGTCCTGGAGTCCACGTTCTATCCCGGGGTAACAGAAGAGATCATGGGGCCAATCCTTGAGCGGGAGTCCGGCATGACGTGTAAGAAGGATTTTTTTGTCGGGTATTCGCCGGAACGTACCAATTCAGGGGACGCAGAGTACACCCACCCCATTATTTACAAGATTGTGTCCGGCATGTACAAGCAGACATTAGATTCATTGTCTGAGTTATACGGGCTGGTGACCAACGTCTACCAGGCTCCTGATATCAAAACCGCCGAGGCTGCCAAGGTTATTCTAAAATGTCCATCGGGACCTCAACATTGCCATGATGAACGAGCTCGCCATGATCTTTGCATGACTCGGCATCAGCACGGATGAAGTCCTCAAGGCTGCCGGCACGAAATGAAACTTTCACCAGTACCGCCCCGGACTGGTAGGCGGTCTACTTGCATCCCTGTCGATCCCTATTACCTCGTAAAGATTCGCAAAGGAAGTCGGTCACCACCCCCAGGTGATCCCTGCCGGTCGTTCGATCAACGATTCGATGCCAAAATATGTTGCGGAAATGGCAGTCAAGGGGGTTTCACAAGGTTGGGAAGGTAATTATGGGCCTTACCTACAGGGAGGACGTAGCGGACATCCGGGAATCGCCTGTTGAGAAGAGGGTACAGGAACTGAAGGAGTATGATGCGAATGTCCCATTGGTATGTTATGGGGATGAATCTTCAAGCAGATCCAAAATTTCATTTGTACTATAACAGGGAACCAGGGCTTGCCGTTTCAGGTGGGTATCATCTGACCAGAGCGGAGATTCAAGGTGGAGGGCAAGTGCCAGAAACGGAGTATCTTTTGGATCGATTGCAGCCATTTCTGAATATGCACGGGAGACCTGATCTTTATACAATTGTTGGGGTACAATTGTGACCGATTCAAGCAGGAATTTTAGTGCATAGTCATATGATGGGCATCCAAGGGGCATCCCCCTCTTTGAACAAATATAGTTCCGGAACTTTTCAATCTCTATCAGTCCATAATCTGGAAAAAAAAACAAAAATTGCCGATTGCGGAGGATACGAGCCTTGTATGAATTATCTTTAACCAGGGCACCGATAAGAACATTCGTGTCGATTACAACCCGAACTCTTTCTTCTTTTCCATCCATGTCAAGTCCCTCATCTCCTCAAAAGCCTTAATATCCTTTTCAGTGAGCGCGAGAACATCCGCGCTTTTTATAAACAACATCCATTTCAGATGTTCTTCTGCGATGAGATCATTCAGTCTGGCAATAAGGCTGGGCAGCGGCAGTTCATCAGGGACGTTTAAGACAATCTCGGCCATTATTATTACATTCATTTATTGGATTATGAATGTTATTCCCTCCGCAAAGTTCTGCCGATCCGTACCAATCAACCATGACAATCGTTGGAGAGGCTTATTCATTGAACCCCCTTCTTCCCGATATATTTTGGCTTCATCCCATGCGATACTACTTATTAAAAGATGGCATCTCCTTGGTCTCAAAATCACTTCTCAACAAAACGGTCTGTGTCGTAGGTCTTGGCTATGTTGGCCTCCCCCTTCCCGAAGCATTTTCCAGGCACATGAGGACGATCAGGTACCGGCGAAACCAAAA
>CAIJED010000327.1 GCA_903819595.1 uncultured Methanomicrobiales archaeon
AGGAGGTCATGGACTTCCGCCAGGAATGCGTTCTGGTCAGGCACTTCATGGACCATGTAGAATGAAAGGATGAAATCTGCTTTTTCGGTAACATTCAATCGGGCCGGTTCACTCTTGTGAAACTTGATCCGCGGGGTAAGGTGCTGCTGATCGCTTTTCCTCCGGACCAGGTCGAGCATCTCCTGCTGGATATCCACCGCAATCACCCGGCCATCCTCCCCGACCATCGATGCCATGGCGAGGGTAAACATCCCCGGCCCGCAGCCGATATCGATCGCCGTCATTCCGTTCTTCACGCAGGGCCCCAGGATGTCCTTAGGATTCTGGAACAGTCCCCGTATCCGATTATTCAGTAACCATCCCTTCAACGGAGAGTAGCGACAGATGTGGGCGTGATCATTTGGTTGCAGACCTGTTCTCATGGTCATCACCATTGATGTTTCGTTGGTACACAATAAAATAATGGAAAAAATCTGGATGAGTCCCGTAATGACTCATCCGTTGTCTTCCTGATAATCCTGAATAATTCCTGCAGGAATCCCAACTCTTCATCGGCCATTTCCAAAAAATTTCTGTTCGGTCTGGGAATGAATTTCCAGGTGGTACTGTTCGTGTCCGAGGAATGCAGTTGACTGAAAACACCAGTATGCCCGGCAGGAATGCCATCGATTAAGAGGGAACAAAACCCAGTTGCAGGCCCTGCGTTTTTCATCATCACCTGCAAAAAAAGTATCATGCATCCCGCAACACGCGTTCAAACGGCTTGATCATGTGGAATTTTATGTCTGAAAACACCTTTTTCCGGAACGCCGGGATTTTTGTCAGGGGGACAAACACTGCATTGAACATCCGGGTCTGCAGGTCTTTCTGGGGAAAATCAAACATTTTGTGTTCCTGGTAATAGCGGTAATCCGCCTGGAACGCAATACGCATCCCCCCATAGATGCTGTCACGGAAAATTTTGTGGCCCCCGATGGCGTAGAACGTATGCGGAGGGATGTATCCCGTTTCCGCACCCTGAACAAGGCGGATTGCTATAGCATCCAGCAGTTTATCGAGTTGTGCGGACTCCTCCCCTTCATCTGTTACAAACAGGGCACGACATCCCCCGTTGTCAGCCCAGCCGTTAAGTGCCTCTTTGAGGTGAGGCAGTTGTCCGAGCGGCCCGGCGATGACAAACCCGATCTGTTTACCCCCGAGGCTTGGGGTGTGGCCTTTGAAGAAACTGCGGTCAAAAAACTGCTTCCACGTGGAAGAGAGGTAACGGTCGTGGACGGTACCGGCCATGATAATAATGTCTGCGGCCCCGAGTGTTTTCTTGAAAAAATCCTGGTAACCATCCGTATAGATGCATGTATTGTCATATCCGCACTGGCAGCACCCGAGGCACCCGCCCCTGATATCAATGTCGTGCAGGTTGATCAGGGTCGCATTGCCTGAGAAGGCCTGCATGAGTCGTCCGGCCATCTTTGCACAATTTTCCGCACTGTCAGCAGAGTCGGTGAGGATCACCACATTTTTCCCACTGTCTCCAACAGGCACGGGTGCCCGGCCGGGTGTGTACGACCATGATGGCCATACCAGTGGTGTATGCTCCGCCTGGACAGGCAGTGCTTCCCCGATCAATTGAAAGGTCAGCTGGGCGAACGTTGCAAACCTGTGCTGCTCCTCCTTTTTGAGCAGATCCCTCATATCCGCAGAGTAAAACCCGCAGTACTGCATGCCGAGGTCGTCGCAGATGGCATGCACATAGTGGTGTGCAGTCTGGTCAAAGAAGTGGATCGAGGTAGAGAGGGATGCCGTGTACTTTCCCAAAAAAGCCTCCTGTGCATGGCGTTCAAAGATGAGCTCGATAAACCGTTTGTATTGCGAGCACACCAGCAGGTAATAGAGGGGGAATGCCCAGATTACGAGATCTGCGGACTGTATATCTCCCATGATCCCATCAAAAACTGCACAATCCTTTTCAATCCTCCGGATATCCTTTGCAACATTGTGGATCTGGTAATCGTGTCCCGGGAATTTTTTCTGCATATACGTCACGTACTGCATCGTGACACTGACATCGCCTTTCGGGCTGCCATTCAGGACAATAATGTTCATGTGGTTCACCCGGGTTCGTCTTCCCCTGGATTCCTGGAAGACTCAAGGATGGTCTTTGCAAATTCCTGCAGGACATCGGCTTTTACAAGTGCAATACCCCGTTCCACATCACCGAGTACCAGGAGGATATCTCCTGGCCTGATATCAAAGATCTCGCGGGCTTCCTTTGGGATCACGACCTGTCCCCGCTCACCGACTTTCACACTGCCGAAAAGATGTTTTGTCTTTTCTCTCCTGGGGGCCACCAGCTCGTCAACGATCTCTTCGGCTTCACATGGCTTCATACTTTTCATACTTATCACACTTATATGTACATTCATATTTATCATTTTTTATCACCCCGGGTAACGAAAATCCATCGTGTCTTATTTTAAGTCCGGGGAGAACAAAGGACCCCTGTATGCGCGATACCATGAAATCCTATCCTGAAATACTCCGGCCATTTGAGAACCCTGGGTCCTACCTCATCCTGGTTGACAATCAAACTACGATGCAGCGGGAGAACGCGGAATGTAACAACGACCGTGCTGGCCCTGCCAACCCATGAGAAGATCAATGATCAACATTCCGGATCATTCGTTTGCAGGGAAATGTTTCCCGCGTGGATTTTTTGACGTGTTTATGATCTGGTGTGGATGGTTTTCAGATGATCTTCTGTTGTAAGAATAATGCGGATTTCAAATTTAAGGTTTAAAAAAGTGAGGGTTTTTCGAATATTGCTACCTATTGCGTTTCCACTATCATGTCAACCAGTACCCTTTCAATCAGACAGGCAGTGCTGTATGAATCAGACAGATGAAGATCATTGTCTTTTGGATTGTGAAAAATTAAAAAATTAAATAAAGGCGGAAATTCCTTTCATCCAGTGTGGTCCATAGAGCGCAATGGATACGACGACAACGGCCCCCACGATGACCAACAGGAGAATAATCAGCCATTTTTCCCTGTTGCCTGCATATTCAGTCGTGTGAGAAGACCCTCCCAGTCCAGAGTTGTCGTATGGCCTTGAATACTTTTTGGCGGTGTTACTTTCACCCTGCACCTGGCAGCTCCGGATATACCCTTTGCATATGATATTGTGGCATGGTCAACGAAGCGGAATATCGGGATATTCTGGTATTGAAGAAAAAATATCGTGTAGTTACGCGATATACTGATGCAAATGGGATATTTATCGGTATGGGTGCTGACAGGGGAAGAAACGACCCGGTATTCTCCCTCAACGGGGTCACCATGATGCTACCCTGGCAGGCGATTGAACGGCTTGATCCGGTGGAGTGAAAACAGTCAATCTTCCCCTGTTCCCTGTTACTTACTCCCAGCAGAGTCAATGTTTCCGACATGCTATCGCCGGGAAAGGGGACCCCGGGCGGGAAAGACGAAACCGTCACGGTATCATTATGAGATGATCAGACAGCGGATTATCCCGGCGGTCCACCCGGGTGTAACCCATTCCTCCCGCAGTTTCCCCATGGGAATAAAGCCATTACATCATTCTTATTTACATTCCGGCGTAAGTTTTTATTCACATGAAAGTCCCGCTCACCGAACTCGAAGACCGCCTTAAACGTTTCAGGATACGGATGGACGATGCCTGTCCGGGCTGGGAGCTGACGGCCATTGTCGGCAAGGTCCCCCTCTATTATTTTACAGGTACTATGCAGGACGGGATCCTGCTCATTCCCGTAGACGGCGAGGCCGTCTTCTGGGTCCGGCAGAGTTTTGAGCGTGCGAAGAACGAGTCGCTCTTCCCACAGATCCGGGAGATGAAGAGTTACCGGGACATCGCATCCGCCATGGGCAGTTTCCCGTCAACCGTGTACCTTGAGACCGACCTGATGCCGATCTCCCAGCTCCAGCGACTGCAGAAGTACCTCCCGTTTACCAGTGTAAAGGCGGTGGATGAACAGGTGGCTGCGGTCAGGGCCGTGAAAAGCCGGTATGAACTCACGTTAATGAGACACGCCGGGAAGATCCACCGTCATGTCCTCGAAGACTGCATCCCCGAAATGCTGACGACCGGGATCGATGAAGTCGGGCTCACATGCGACCTCTACTCACTCATGATGAAGGAAGGTCACCAGGGAATCATCAGGTTTGGGATGTTCAACGAGATGCTGCTCGGCCAGATCGGGTTCGGTACCAACTCCATCTCCCCCACCTGTGTCAATACCCCGGGTGGGATCTTCGGCATGCATCCTTCGGTCCCGCTGACAGGTTGCCGGGAAAGGAAACTGAAGAAGGGCGACCTGGTCGTTGTCGATATCGGATGCGGGTACCGGGGCTACCAGACTGACAAGACGATGACGTATATGTTCAGAAAGCCCATCCACGACGAGGCGATACAGGAGCACTGCCGGTGCGTGGAGATCCAGGACCAGCTGGCAGGTCTCCTGAAGCCGGGTGCCATCCCGTCAGAGATCTATACGACTATCATGGCAGACCTTGAGCCGGAATTTCAAAACAACTTCATGGGGTTCGGGAAACACCGGGTCAAATTCCTCGGTCACGGCATCGGGCTCTGGATCGATGAGACGCCGGTCATTGCGCAGGGATTCGATGAGCCCCTGCAGGAAGGCATGGTCTTTGCCCTTGAACCCAAGAAAGGCATCCGGGATGTCGGGCTGGTGGGTATTGAGAATACATTTGAAGTGACTCCGCAGGGCGGCCAATCGATCACCGGGAACAGCAAGGGACTCATCGAGGTATACTGACTCCCATTATTCGCGCAGGTCAGGAAGTCATCTGTCCCGGGAGTACCGGGATCGCTTTTTCCACCAGTCAGTAATGGATCCCTTCTCCCCGGGCGTGGTGATCATGACTCACTGAACAGTCTTGCCGCTGACGGACCTGCCATCCCTGCCTCGTCGTGTCCTATTCCCGGGACTGTATGGTATTCCCAGTTTAACGGGGCTGAAAGCCTGGCAGCTTCTGATTTTGCCGTGGTGTAATAGGCCAATGCCCGCTCAAACCGGTTTTTACCCTGGGCTTCCGCTTCTGGGAATGTGGCGAGGCTGCTATCATTTGGATTGGTATCTGCTTCACCTGACATAATGATCAGTTTTCGACTGAGCACCTTGGGTAGGTCACTCGCAGGTAATGGTGAATTTTTGAGTCCGGCCGGGGCCTGGACTGAATATGACGGGAATACATAAAACCCGGCGTTTGCTGCGACAGCACGGCGATACCGGGCTTCCGGAAGAAATGTGACCAGGCGGTGAACGAACTGGGCACCGGCACTATGCCCAAAGAGCAGGTAGGAATCCCGTCCTGAACCGGTCCGGTTTCGTATATCGTCAAAGAGGTGCTCGATGGCGGAATAAGTCCAGTTTGACTTAGGATTCACCGACCCCGTGCTGGAAAACAGGTTTCCACCCATGTACCACTGGTCCCCCGGGTAATAGGTTCCGGAAAATTCAGGGGCAACAATAAGGCAGGAGTACTGCTCACCATATGGCACCCATGTCAGCAGGGTATCTCTTCCGCTCCGTCCGGCCCCGTGCATGACAATCAGTACCTGGCCATTGGTATTCCATGTTGAAGGGCGGTAGGTAAAGACGGTTATCGGACGATCAACATTCCCACGTGAATCTAAAAACATATATTGCCCCTCCCCGACGGGGATGGAGGATACTCCTGCTACACGAGGAGGTGGGGAATCGTTCCGGGAAATGGTGGTACAGCCGCATGTGAGGATCATGCACGCCAGGACCAGGATATATATCAATACGACCTGGGTTTTCATGTTGTATGAGAAAGCTTCTGTTCTCTGATCATACATCGATGTTTCCATTATATTTCAAGGAAAAAGAATTCCTTCCAGGTCCGGGCCGAAAGGTCTGACATTCCGGGGCGACTCACTCCGTGGTCGCACCCGGATTCTTAAGATCCCCGTGGTCCTGGCCGACCTTGTGAAAACCGGGCTAATACCTTTTATTCTGCAAATCACTGCCATATTTCCAGGCGCTCCACTGGAAGCAAAGGGGTATAAAAGGATATTGAATCTGTCTGATCGGTAAACAAGCCATGAGATCCGTATCGTTGATACATCCCCTGCCAGAGGTATGCTGTTTCAGATATACAGGTGACCCGGTATCGGGGACGTGGCGTTTGCCATCACATTACGTGTGTTCGTTTCCTCCCGGTAACCGTGATAATTTCTATCCGGGGGTGACGGGTGAAATAATCAAAGAATCAAAAAAAAGTAAGAAACGCCTGAATTATGGCTTTCTTCTTCCTTTCGCACGGATCATATCCGCTTCTTCCGTACTTTCGACCCGGAGAATAAAAGTCCCATAACAGGGTTTTGTATACGGGAGCATCACAACCGGCCCTTTCAGGCCGATCGCGATCGGGGGCACTCCGATCAGGCATTTTTCAAATATTCTGAATCCCGGGTCCACGTAGAACACTTCCTCACATTGTTCTTCGATAAATGCCCTGCTCTCTTTGAAGGAGACACCGGATTTCAGCACCTCGTACCCTAGGTCTTCGACGCAGCCCATCCCATCACCTCGTCCAGTTTCCGGCGGAGTTGCCCTGGATTGTGCACCGCTTTTTCAACAATTTTTTCACAGGGAATGTCCAGCTGGACGCCAAGATCTTCGGCCATCTTCCCAAAAATAACTGCAATCAGTCTCCCTTCTGTAAGGTAGCGAATCGTGGTTGCATAGGTGATCCCCGCGTCGCTATGGGCAAATACGAGACATACCGACGGCTCGAGTTTCTTACCCGAGAGGTCTTCGATACACCGGTCAAGGTCCATCATCTTCTTTGCATACATTTTGCCAGGGTCGGAAACCCTGAGTAATTGCAGGACCGCGGTGTTTCCTGCAATACGCAATTCTTTCCCCTGTTCACCGAAGCGGTACGCACAATACAGCGCAAGTGCCTGCTGAACCGGCACCTCCGGGCAGCCGAGGATCAATAGGGGTCTGGTATGATCGTTTTCATTCATAGAAGTCTCACACAGCCAGGGTCCGGGCAAGGACCGGAGTATCGCCAATCTGCAGTCAGCCGCCTGGCCGCTCCGCCACGCAGGCTGGCCCGGAAAAGCCATTCACAATTGTGAATTACTGTATGTCAGGAACCTATAAAAATCTGTGGTTCGGATTTTGTTATGGCCTGCTGTACTGTCAAATGGCATCATGTCAGTTTTTTTATCTAATGTAGTTCGAGTTTATACTTCAATAGCACTTGAATACCTGTTATCCAAGGGTGACGATACATGTACGATATCCAAAAATTACGCGAGGAATTCCCGATACTCTCAAAATGTGTCTATCTGGACAGCGCCTCTACAAGCCAGACTCCTCGTTGCTCTGTCGAGGCAATGTGTGAATATTTCTACGAATACGCGGCAAATCACGGGAGAGGTGCCCACCACCTGGCCCGGAAGACAACGGAAAAGTATGAGGAGACCAGGTCACTACTCGGAAAATTTTTAAAGGTCACCCCTGACCACCTGATTTTCACGAAGAATACCACGGATTCTGTCAATATGGTGGCGAATGGGATCACGTGGAAACGTGGTGACGAAATAATTACCACGTGGCTGGAACATCATTCGAATCTTCTTCCCTGGATGAACCTCAGGAAAAAAGGTGTCCGCGTAACGATTGTCCCTCACGAGAATGGATATCTTAATCCCCTGACGATCCAGGAGACCATCACATCAAAGACAAGACTGATCGCGGTTACCCATATGCCCAATATCCTCGGGACTGCCCAGCCAGTGGAGGAAATCGGGTGTGTGGCCCACGATGCCGGGGTGCAACTTGTCGTCGACGGAGCGCAGTCTGTGGGGCATTTCCCTGTTGATGTCACCAACATCGATTACCTCGCAATTCCTGGGCATAAAGGACTGCTCGGTCCGCAGGGGACCGGTGCACTCTATATGAAAGACCCGGAATCGTTGAATTGTTCGATTTTCGGGGGAGGAATGGTCGTTTCTGTCTCACATAAAGCCGTAAAATTGCTTCCTCCACCATCGAAATTCGAACCCGGGACCCCCAATATCCCCGGGGTTATCGGTTTGGGACCCGCGATTGAGCTGGTCAATTCGCTGGGTGTCGGGAACATCCATGCACATGAGAAACAGCTCGGCTCGGACATGTACCGTGGCCTTGTGAAGATTCCCGGGGTCAACGTGTACAGCCCGCAGGGGACCGGTGTGGTATCATTCAACGTGGCGGGGGAGAACCCGAATGAATTCGCCCGGAAACTTGACGATTACCGGAAGGTCTGTGTCAGAAGTGGAATGCATTGCGCCGAACCCCTTGCGAGCAGTTACCATTGTGCCGGGACCATCCGGGCCTCAGTGGGTTGTTACACGACGAAGGATGAAGTTGAAGTCCTGGTTGAGAGTGTCCGGCACCTGACCGGGAACGCGTAAGGTCCCGGATGGTGCCTGTGAACCGGACACGAACCGTCCTCGATGCGATTGGGAATACCCCGCTCATCGAGATTCAGAACCTGAACCCGTATCCTGATGTCCATATCTTCGCCAAGTTCGAAGGGTGCAACCCGGGAGGATCGATCAAGGACCGCATCGCACTGTACATGATCCTTGCTGCGGAACAATCCGGAGAACTCGACCACAATAAAGTCATTATGGAACCAACATCCGGGAACACCGGGATTGCACTTGCGATGATTGGAGCCGCAAAAGGCTACCAGGTCAAGCTGGTGATGCCAGGCTGCGTAAGCGTGGAACGGAGAAGAATTATTGAGGCCTTTGGTGCTGAAGTGGTCATCACCCCGCCGGAAGAGGGGACTGATGGTGCGATCCGCCGGGCATGGGCACTATTAAAAGAAGAACCCCAAAAATATTACATGCCGGACCAGTTTTCAAATCCAGCAAATATCCAGGCCCATTACGAGACTACGGGTCCGGAAATATACCACGAACTCGGAGGGAAGATCGACTGTTTTGTCGCCGGGATGGGGACTACCGGGACCCTGATGGGGGTGGGGAGATATTTAAAAGAGATGAATCCCGGGATATGCATCGTCGGGGTGGAACCGGAGCCGGGACATGCCATCCAGGGGTTAAAAAACATGGACGAGGCAATTGTACCAAAGATCTACCAGTCAGATTTCCTCGATCAGAAGATCAGAATTGGAGATGACGAAGCGTATATCATGGCCCGGAATATCGCCACCTGTGAAGGAATTTTTACCGGAATGTCAAGCGGTGCCGCATTAGCAGGGGCGCTCCATATCGCAGAGACAATTGGTTCCGGGACGATTGTAACCATTTTTCCTGACCGTGGAGACCGCTATCTCAGCACCACGCTGTTCCGTTCCATCTGTAGCAACTGTAACCCGTAATAAAGGGCGGGACCTGGTGCGGGGATCCATTCCGGGATACCCGGCAAGAATCATTACGGCAGCAAAACGGGACTTGTCCCCGTGTCCGGGGTCCATTGTTCGAGGATCGTGGTAAACAGTTCAAAGGATTCTTCCCTGTGCTCTTCGCGGTACCTGACATAGAGTACCTGGTCCCCGACCATGCCCTTGACATTAAAGTAGTCCTTTTTGGAGAATGAGAAAAAGGGCTGTTTCAGGTTACCGAGGATCTTTACGGTGCCGAATTCTCCAAAATAACTGACGAGTTCCCTCGTGACTTCTGTGTCTACCAGATACTCTTTCAGGACGGTCCCGTCTACACATCGCTTGAACATGTTGGTTTTTAGGATTTGCATCGTGTCTCACCCGGTGTTATCGTACGGAGGCTGCGATCTCTCTGATGGCGGTCATTACATTCTCACAATCATCCATCGTATTCATGCAGGAAAGGCTGATCCTGATTCCACCTGCTGCATTGATCCGCTCGTGTACCAGCGGGGAGCAGTGCAGACCCGTCCGGACCACTATCCGGTACGCCTTCCAGAGTATGAACCCGATATCTTCGCTATCCATTCCATCCACCGAGAAGGTAATTACCGGCAGGTCCGGTGACGGGTTGTATAACCGGACTCCCTCTGTATCCCCGAGTGCTGTTACGAGGTATGATGTCATCATGCGTGACTGTGAAAGGATGGTATCCACCCCTTTCCTGCGCACAAACTCTGTACCGGCACCGAGGGCTGCGATCCCTGGGTAGTTTGGTGTCCCGGCCTCATACTTGATTGGCATTTCATCGGGTTGGAACTTCCCTGCTGAGTCAACACCAGTACCGCCCTGTCGGATGGGATCAACCAGTTCCGGGTATTTTATGTAAAATCCTCCCGTTCCAGGCAGGCCGAAGAGGGACTTATGCCCGGTGAACACAAAGGCATCAACCGGCAGGCGACCGGGTTCGGCCGGGTACTGCCCGGTCGTCTGGGCCCCGTCAACCAGGAAAAATGCGCCCGAATGTTGGACCGCCGTCCCGATCGCTTCAATGTTCTGCACAGACCCGAGTACATTCGAACCATGCCCGATCACCACCAGTGCCGTGTCGTCCCTGACCAGGTCCAGGATCTCTTCCGGTTTCACGTATGGCCCTGATGTCCGGATAATCGAGAGTGAACACTTCCCCTCCTGTTCAAGTGTCCTGAGTGGCCGCAGCACAGAGTTATGTTCAAGATCTGTGGTGATCGCATGGAAGGGCCGGTTAACGTGGCTGGCAAAGCCATGGATCAGCAGGTTAAGTGAATCAGTGGCACCCGATGTAAAAATGATATGTTCAGGTCTTGAAACTCCCAGAAAATCTGCCACAGATTCACGTGCGAGGCCAATGTAATCCGGAGCATCATGGACCGTTGTACGACCATGCTCATAAAATGGTGATGAAAATACAAATGATGCAACCTTCAGCACCTCTGGTGGTTTTGGCCAGGTGGTGGCCGCGTTGTTCATATAAATACATGGATCAGTCAACAGATCACCCGGAATATTCTCAATTGTGAATTTGTCAGGGAAATTATTTAAAATCTTTGGAAATGCCGAATTTCTACGATTCATCGGTTAAAATTGCTTCGTCTGCACTGAAGCGATGGAAGGCCTAACCAAGTCACAATTGTTAATTTTTTCCGGGTAACAGGACTTCATCCATGCTGCCACTCCGGTACCCGGCGAGGTCCAGCGCGACATACGAGATCCCGATTGTCCTGAAACGGGAAAGCACCTCACCCCGGATGGCCAGCAGTTTTCCAAAGTCGTGGGAAAGTACCTCGATCCGTGCTACCGTTCCATGGAGCCGGACCCTGAACTGAGCGAAGCCCTTTTCTGCCAGGAATGTCTCGGCTTCTTCAATCATCCGGAGGTTATCAACCGTAATCTCAACCCCGTACGGGATGCGGGATGAAAGGCACGCGGCGGATGGTTTCTGCCAGATACCAAGTCCGTAATCCCTGGCAACCTGCCGGATCTCATCCTTCGTCATCCCAGCCATAATAAACGGATGGATGATCCCCTCCTCCGTGGCAGCAGCAAGGCCTGGCCGGTGCTCACCCATGTCAGATACGTTGATCCCATCAGCGATCCAGGCAAGGCCGTATTTCTCTGCTGTCTCTTTCAGGTACACAGCCGATATTTTTTTGCAGTAGTAGCAGCGTTCAGGAGGATTGCTGCGGAAATTTTCGTGCTCCATGTGAGGGACTTCGATAATATCGAGCCGTATCCCGAGGTCATGGGCGATCTCTTTTGCATCAGCGATGGCCGCCCTCGGCACGAGCGGGCTGTCGAGGAGGACAGAGCGACTCCGTTCACCGAGCACATCGCGGGCAAGTACCGCAAGAAGCGTACTGTCGACTCCGCCTGAAAAAGAGACAAGCATCGATCCGCACCCTGCAATGATCTCTTCAAGGTCACTTCGTTTTTCTGCAATGGTCATTGGACACCGGTAATCGTTTAAAAGTCTGGATCTGGACGAAACAGTCCCTATCGCCTAATCTTCTTCAGGAATTGCCAGGTCCCTGCTCTTCGAGTGGGGCATCGCACTGGTTCTCGTCGTCCTCACGGAGCTGGTGGCAGATGGTACAGATCCGTTTGACAAGGTTGACCTGCTTTTTCTCTTTCAAATCTTCTGCCAGCTGTTCGATCGATCGTTTGACCTCGTTTTCAAATTCGATCCGGTATCCACGTTTCCCTGAAAGGTACTGGGATACCGCGGAGGGGGCAATCTCAAGCATACGCGCCGCTTCAACCTGGGAGACTCCGCATTTCACCAGTTCAACCGCAATAGCTGCCCGGATTGCAGGTAAAATATCCCATACTACTTTCTGACATGGAGCTTCCATCACATCACAACCTTTATGTTATCATAATTGTGAGATAATAATAATGTATTCACAATTGTGAATGTGATGAGTAAATAGAAATAACAATCGGTTCTATCATTTCCAACCGGTTACAATTGACCTGGGAGATCACATGGGAGATCAACACATTATCTACATGGACCATGCCGCAACCACGTATGTCCGTCCAGAAGTCCTGGAAGCAATGATTCCATACCATACCGGCCACTTCGGGAACCCGTCGTCCATATATGGCATTGCACGGGATGCAAAAAAAACGGTTGAATCTGCCCGTGCACAAGTTGCAAAGGCACTTGGAGCCCTTCCGGAAGAGATCTATTTCACATCCGGCGGGAGTGAATCTGATAACTGGGCCATCAAAGGTATTGCGACTGCCAACAGGAAAAAAGGCCTCCATATCATCACGTCCTCGATCGAGCACCATGCCGTCCTGAACACCTGCGAATTCCTCGAAAAAGAAGGATTCCAGGTTACGTACCTGCCGGTTGATGAGTTTGGGCTCGTCAACCCTGACGACCTCGAAAAAGCGATCACCAGCGAGACGATCCTTATCTCGATCATGTATGCAAATAACGAGATCGGGACAATCGAACCGATCGGGGAGTTGGGTGCCATCGCCCGGAAACATCATGTATATTTCCACACCGATGCGGTTCAGGCAATTGGCAATGTCGGGATCGATGTCAGGTCTCAGAATATCGACCTGCTCTCCCTTTCAGCCCACAAGTTCTATGGTCCGAAAGGTGTCGGGGCACTCTATATCAGGAAAGGGGTGAAGCTTGCGAACCTGATCCACGGCGGCGGGCAGGAGCATGGGAAACGGGCCGGGACCGAGAACCTGGCAGGTATTGTTGGCCTGGGGAAAGCGATAGATCTCGCTGTTGCTGACATCCCGGGACATAACGTGAAGGTCCGGGCGATGAGGGACCGTTTGCTGGACGGTGTGTTGAGGACCATTCCGCATGCAAAGCTGAATGGTCACCCGGAGAAGCGGCTGGCAGGCAATTTCAATGTCAGTTTTGATTTCATCGAGGGGGAGTCAATGCTCCTCTGGCTTGATGACGAGGGGATCTGCGGCTCAACAGGGAGTGCCTGTACCTCGGGATCGCTTTCGCCATCCCACGTACTGCTTGCGTGTGGGATGCCGGCAGAATCGGCCCACGGTTCGCTCAGGCTTACACTTGGGGACGAGAACACCGCGGACGACGTTGACCGGGTACTTGACGTGCTCCCGAAGGTCGTAGCAAAACTCCGTAATATGTCCCCACTTTTCCAGAACGCCACAAAGGAGGAGGAGTATCATGTATAGTGAAAAGGTAATGGAACATTTCAGGAACCCACGAAACGTGGGGGAAATCGAGGCCCCGGATGGGGTCGGAGAGGTCGGTAACCCGGTATGCGGGGATATCATGAAGATATTCCTCAAAATAGAGAATAATGTCATCGTTGATGCGAAGTTCAAGACATTCGGCTGCGGAGCGGCCATCGCGTCGAGCAGCATGGCAACCGAACTCGTCAGGGGAAAAACTCTCGAGGAGGCGTGGGAGGTCTCTAACAAGGCAGTTGCCGAGGCGCTTGAAGGCCTTCCTCCCATTAAGATGCACTGCTCGGTACTAGCCGAAGAAGGAATCCACACCGCTATCAATGACTACCGGAAAAAACAGGGCCTCCCGTTGTGGGAAGAGAAAAATCCCCATTCACACGGGCATGGAGAAGACCATACGTGTGAACCACAAGAGTAGGTTGCGATGGAGTCGTGGATTGGACCCAGGGAGGATATATGATCGCTATCCAGGAAGATGACGTCGATATCAGTGCCCTTATTGCCGCTGCAAAAAAGGACGGTACCGGTGCACTGGTCATCTTCGACGGGGTGGTCCGAGATGATGGGATCACGGAGATGGAACTGGAAGCATACCGGGATGTCGCGATACAGGAGCTGGAAAAAATTGCCCGGGACGCAATACACCAGTTTAAGCTGCTTCATGTTGATATCGTGCACCGGATAGGGCGGTTGTCAGTTGGAGAGAACATCCTGCTGATTATTGTCTCGGCCGGTCATCGGCCTGAGGCATATGCAGGTTCCCGCTACATCATTGAAGAGATCAAGAAGGGTGTCCCGATATGGAAGAAGGAACTGACAAAAGAAGGTGGAAGGTGGGTACCAGGCGAGTATGCCCATGGTTCTGAAACGAATCCCCAAAATAACTGATACCAGGGGCATCGTTCCCGGTTTTATTTTTTAATTTTTCCCATCATCTGTTCTACGAGTAGTTTCTATGATCTAGGTACCCCGGTACTGCAGTTCCTCACTCTCTTTGAGGGTATGAACGTCTAATCCCAGCATCGTTTCACCCAGGTTCCCGCTTACGCGCGCGATTGTTGCTGCATCTGTGAAATTATTCACGGCTTCCACGATTGCCTTTGCCCGCTTCTTAGGATTTTCCGATTTGAATATTGCCGAGCCAACAAAGACCCCGTCAGCACCGAGTTGCATCATCAGCGCCGCATCAGCCGGCGTGGCGATGCCACCTGCAGAGAAGTTCACCACCGGGAGACGGCCCCGATTCGCGCATTCGATCAAGAGTTCTACCGGTGCTTCAATCTCCCGGGCATATGCGACCATCTCCTGTGGTTCGAGTTTCTGGATGGTACGGATCCCACCCATAATTGCCCGCATATGCCTGACCGCTTCAACCACGTTGCCTGTGCCGGCCTCACCTTTCGTCCGAATCATGGCGGCTCCCTCGTTGATGCGGCGGAGTGCTTCGCCAAGGT
The DNA here is from genome assembly GCA_903819595.1 of uncultured Methanomicrobiales archaeon. Lineage (GTDB taxonomy): Archaea > Halobacteriota > Methanomicrobia > Methanomicrobiales > Methanospirillaceae > CAIKOD01. Next base: position 15,129 of record CAIJED010000327.1, read on the forward strand.
CCCGGGCACCGCAGACGAACGGGACCGTGAACTTTGTCTTCTCGATGTGAAATTCCTCATCGGCGGGGGTAAGCACCTCTGATTCGTCGATCATATCCACGCCAAGCACTTCCAGCACCTGGGCCTCGACAAAGTGGCCGATGCGCACCTTGCCCATCACGGGGATCGAGACCGCATCGATGATCGAAAGTACCTTCTCCGGGTCCGCCATGCGGGCCACCCCGCCTGCCATCCTGATATCTGAAGGGACACGTTCAAGAGACATCACTGCCACGGCACCCGCCTCTTCTGCAATCCGTGCCTGGTCGGCGTTCACGACATCCATGATGACGCCGCCTTTCTGCATGGCGGCGAATCCCCGCTTGAGAAGTTCGGTACCATACCTGAGTTCTGATAATTCCATAATTTTCACCTGGTTACTAATCCCGGACCCCCGGGTACGGGGAGGGTTCCATGACCAAACTGGCATTCAACAGATCCCTGAAGTATCCCATGGTGTTGAACACGTGAGATGATAGATATATTCACAATTGTGAATATTACTGCTACCGACGAGTATCAGTATTAATCATCAAAAACAGGTCCGGTCGTCTGGTATGGCCATGGCTCAGATCTGCCTGAGACTTCCCCGCTGTTTCACAAACC
>CAIJED010000328.1 GCA_903819595.1 uncultured Methanomicrobiales archaeon
CCGGCAGTCACGCAATTGTCCTGAAAAAATCCGGGTACACCGATTACTCAACTAGTGTTACCGTTACAGCTGGACAGACCGCAAGTGTATCTGCCACCCTGACCAATCAGCCGGTAACCGGCTCAATTAGTGCCAGGTCTACACCCACCGGGGCGACGATACTTGTTGACGGTGTAAACAAGGGGACTACACCCGCCACTCTTACCGGAATTTCAGCCGGCAGTCACACCATTGTCCTGAAAAAAACCGGGTACACCGATTACTCAACTAGCGTCACTGTTACAGCTGGACAGACTGCAAGTGTATCTGCCACCCTGACCAATCAGCCGGTCACCGGATCGATCTCTGTCAGCTCGAGTCCGACGGGGGCTTCGGTCTACCTTGACGGGACGTATTCCGGGAAAACAACTCCAACCTCGATTACCGGGGTAACCGCTGGAAGTCATACAGTCCGTTGTACGAAGAGCGGTTATATTGATCAGTCCCAATTCGTGACGGTATATGCAGGAAAGACTGCAAGCTCAACCTTCATTCTCAAAAAAAGTGTTTCAACAGATCCGATAATTGGAGGATGGAGACCGGTAGGAATCCCATGGTTACAATGATAGATACCGATTCGATGCTGACGGTACGTGGAAAAATAGGAATACCTTTGTAGATACTGGGAGTACAGTTGCATTTTTGGGAACCTGAACCTCAAATGACGAGAATTTGTATACATTACGTGTGACGCGGACCGGGATCACCTGGACCATGATATATGACCCTGGTTAACATGGTATCTATGATCCAAGATTCTCCCCACTCACCAAACATACCTATATAGGAGATATAGCACCCACATCATCATTGGCGGTTACCCCGGTAACAATCCAAACTCTGATACAAAAATTCTATAATCGGGGTTGTAGGGTTTCCGTACCCGGAATAAGTGATGATTACAGGTACCATCTCTATGCAGATGGCGGGGGTGCGCGAAGTTCTCGACCCGGCATTGACATTTTACGGTATTCAAATTTACTCATGATCACAATTCATCAGGGGCTCGATCAACAGTACAATCTTCGTCTTTGATCAGTGAATTGAGTAGAAATGGTTTTTTCACGGTTTCGCCCTGGGTGCTGAACGGGCACGGATCCTTCGATCTGAAAACGAGTTGGATATACAGATTAATGAGTTCTTTGTTTAAATGGTCCGGTAACGGGACATGAAAATTTACATTGGGTAATTTTCGATAACTTTTACGAAGAAAGAGTCAGAAAGTTTTACCAGCGAAACCAAAATGCCAATCGATCTACCTTCTTTGCCGGAGCTCGTCGCTGTCACAAGCAGCTCCCCATGATATTGAGTCCTTATCCTGTAATCCCCCATGCTCATAAATCGAAAATACGTGAATATTCCTGGAATGGCAAAGAGAATATCTTTTTAATTGAAAAAAACCAAAAATGTGTAGGCGTCGTCGTTGATTAACACTAATAAAATACTGATTTTATCTTTCCTCATCCTGAATCTGCTCATGGTTTTTGGAGTATCAGCATCCGGATCATATAGTAACAGTGGTACGGCAGCAGACCAGGATTTTGCAAAATCATCAGGGGTTGGATATGCCCTTCTTGTCGGAGTGTCGATGTACAAAGACCCTTCCGACTACCTGGCCGGTGTGCCATATGATGCACCACATGTCAGTGATATGCTGATCAATGACTGCGGATATTCATCCTCCCGGATAACAACCTTAACCGATAACCAGGCAACCAAGGTCGCTATCCGGTCTGCACTGACCGGGATAAGTTCCCAGGCGAGCCCGGACGATACGTTTGTCTTTTATTTCAGCGGGCATGGAAAGCAATCTGGGGCCACTTCTGCCCTTCTGCCGTATGATCTTGATTCGATTTCAAGCTCAGAACTGAAGCAATGGCTGGATGGGATCCAGTGTAAAAAGGTCCTGGTTATTATTGATGCCTGTGAAGCCGAGGGTATGATGAAAAGCGGCGCGAAGAATATAAAAACACCTTTGCAGGTAACTACGGGCAATGAAACGATTTCAACAGCAGACCGGTTTTCTACGAATTTCGCCGGTACATTTGATAGCCGGAATAACCTCGCACCTGGTTCGCTAGAACAACAGAAAGCCCTTACCGGCAACCGTTATGTCGTCCTCGCGGCCTGCAGGTCGGGTGAAGGCTCCTGGACTGATGCTATTTCAGGAAGCTTTTTTACCTCGTTTTTTGTCGAGGGAATGGGTGACCCGTCAGCAGATACGAATTTTGATAACTGGGTCTCTGCAGAAGAGGCATTTAATTACGCTGCCCCACAAACTACGTGGGAATCTACGGGCCAGCACCCGGTGATGTATGACGGGGATCCGTCCAGGGATCTACAGATGAATTATTATGAACAACTGACAGTGGGGAGACTCTCTGTTAGTTCAGGTCCATCCGGCGCCACAATCTATCTTGACGGGACTGATACCGGGTTCAGTACTCCGGCGACGCTAATGGGGATATCAGCAGGAAGTCATACGGTTGTCCTCAAAAAGAGCGGTTACTTAGACTCTTCAACCAGTGTTAACGTAGCCGCAGGGCAGACCGCGAGCGTTTCTGCAACCCTTATCGCTCAATCGACAACCGGATCGATTAATA
>CAIJED010000329.1 GCA_903819595.1 uncultured Methanomicrobiales archaeon
AAATTGGCGTCCCTCTTAACCAGACTCGTAGAAGCCCAGACGACCATTGCATCCGGAGAACAGGTACGTACATCTCTCGAGGTTACTATTCAGGATCTCACCAGTGATAAGAAAAATACCGACGAAAAACTGGCGTCCCTCTTAACCAGACTCGCAGAAGCCCAGGCAACCATCACATCCGGAGAACAGGAACGTACATCTCTTGAGGTTACTATTCAAGATCTCACCGCTGAAATGGGAAAATCAGAACAAGCGGCACAAAACCTTTCTGTTGCACTACGCAACGCACAATCTGATATTGAAGCCGAGAAAATAGCCAGGTATTCCGTTGAAGAGACATTATCCAGGACCACCCGGGAACATGACAATGCCTACAGGTTGCTGCGGCAGGGGAACGATGCGACACAGGCAGATCTTGATTCGTGTAAAGTAACACTCGCACAACGGGAACGCGACCTCGAGTTGGCAGAAACCAGGAACCGGGCACTAATGGAGGAACAGGATCTGGCAGCACAGCACCACGCTTCATTCGGGAAACAGGCACACCTAGCGGCTGATGAACTGGGACCGCGGCAGACACCAGTCGAAAAAACACCCGATGTGAACGGGCAACCGGAAGATCCTGGAGAGCGCATTTCCGGAGCACATGACGACAGGGAACCCGGTGGAACAGATACACCCACGAATATCCGGCAATTCGAAGAGAAAACCGGATCTACAGAACAGATCGGGCAAGCCCCCGAACTATACACAAATAACCCTGCAGTGTCGGTTGATGAACAACCCGGTGAGCCACAGATTCAGTTCGAATCTGATGGGGTCACAACCACAAACGAGAAAGTTCAACTGGTTAATTATAAAGATCCAGGACTCCCTGTCCCGGTAGGGCATGTAAATCAGTCTATCACCTCGGAAATAACGAGAAAGTTGAAACCTCATGTCGTCTCTGGTGAAGACCACCCTTCTGGCAGACCCACTGGAAGTAACCCCCATACACTCTCAGATATCATCCCGGGAGGACCTGATATCTCAAACGCAGAGGGCATACCTTTGAAAGAGGATCCCACAACAAAAGCATCATTACCATTACCAGGAGCTGTTATTGCAGATGGCCCTGCGGAAGAAAACACCTTTGCGGGATATTCCCCCGAAAAATCCCCGGCTACTGATGATGATGACATCCAACCAGTTGCTTCTGGTGACGTGCAACTGCAGGAAGAAGTGGCGGAAACCATAAAAAAAAGGTCAGATGATACCGTTGAAGATGGGGGACTGTCGAGCGTAACCCCGGGAAAATCCGGGGGCCTTTTCCCTGACGGCACGATCGTATTCGGCCACAAACAGTGGCTTGATCTTATCAGCTGGGCACACCATTCAGGAGCCCTGACACAGGACCAGCGGCTTAAGATCATCAGGATAGGGAGGCTGGTCCATAAAGGCAGAAAACTAACCCACAGACAACAGGGACAGGTTGATGAGATCCTGGCATTCGTCTACACTCTTGGGTACCGCTCCCAGTAAATAATCGCATTTTTTAGGTTTTTCCAGAAATTGATGCGCATACAATGCACTCCAATCTTCCATTGGTCACCCCGGCATCGTAATTATTACTTTTGAGTTCCCTGAATTATTTCTTCAATATCAGGTATTCAGCAGGTCGGACCCGACATCAGGGATCGTGTGGCAAGTATGAGAACCAATTGAGTTGACTAATTAAGGCGGGTACTGACCGAAAAATTGAACTGGTAAATATTACGATGAAACAACCCTTTCCGGAGGTTGATAAGTTACCCCCGAAGGTCCATCAAAAATCGGAAGATTTATTCCTGATACAAACAGTGGGTCTCTTAACGACCCTGATCATCATAAAATTTCCTACAGGCCAACTCATCAACCAATAAAGCCAGAAGTCATGTGACAGGCGATGGGATCAGGTAATAGGTGATCGCCAGTGGATATCACAGATGTGCAAAACATCAATGGTCAGGCAATAGGGGCTGCAGCTGGGGGTGACCACCCCGACGATATCCTGAAGGCGGAACTTGAACTTGGCCGGCGGCTCTTCATGGCAGGTGCACCGGGCCAGAGGATTCTCGATTCCATCTCATTTCTGAACGAAAAACTGCACGGAGGACGGCTGCACGTTTTCCTCGGCTTCGAGGCGATGGTCATCACCCTTGAGCACGGAGCGGAACGGCGGGTGGCCATGTGTGATTATCCCATGCCCATTGCGATGAATGCCAACGCCATTGAGGTGATCAGCCGGTACCTGCACTCCCTGCCGGATGGCAAGGCCCCGGTATCGGTCATCCATGACCTCGAAAAACTGCCGTTCATGCATCACGGCAATACCGTCCTGACCTATGCAGCGATCATTCTTTTTACTGTAATTTTCGGCTATTTCAACCGTGCAGATGCATTTGGACTGCTTATTATCGGCATCGCCGTCCTCGTCGCGGTCCTGGTCCGTGAACTGGTGTATCACAGGGGTCATGGTTATTACATCACGGTCCTTGCCACCACCCTCGTCGCGACTGTCACGGCTGCACTGTTGTCCCGGTTGATACCAACTAGCACCCCGCTCATTTCTCTCATTATCCCCTGTGTCTTCATCATCCCCGGTTTCCAGCTGATAAACGGAGGCTGGGAGATCCTCCGTAACCACCTCCATATCGGTATCCCGCGACTGATGGTCTTCCTTAATGTCCTGGCCATCATGACAGTCGGGTTGCTCGCAGTTCTGCTTATTTACACCCCGGGAACGAATAATCCGGCCTTTACTTTTCCATTCCTCTGGGTACTGACCATTGACACTATCCTAGGAGGAGTGACCGCCCTGTGTATCTGCACAATTATGAATGCCCCCGACCGGGCTATCCTCGTATGTTTCCTCTGTGGTGCTGCAGGTCGCTTCATACGCACCAATATCGTGGCGGCCGGTGGAGACATATATCTCGGAGTATTTTGCGGGACCCTGGTGATTTCGGTAATTGCACTGGTATGTTGCTCACACTGGCAGCTGCCGGTTGTCCTTCCCCTCGTGGCGGCGTCGTTACAGTTTATTCCAGGCTATTATATCATCACAAGCCTGCAGGGGATGGCCCGGATCATCAGCATGGGCCAATCTGTTTCCTATGGAGTCGTAGCCTCCACCATATCCACCGGCCTTTTGTCCCTCTTTATCGCTGTATCCATTGTCATGGGTACCCTGTTGCCCCTGCTTATCTTCAGCAGGGACCGTCAGTGGTACTGACCAACCACCGGGACGTATCCGGCAGGAACCCCACAGAAACAAACCTATTATTATTCCAGAGATAGTATCCTCGAAGTGGGGCCCGATCACGGCTTGGAATTACAGATCCAACGGAAGATCAGGACCGGTTTTCCAATCAGCGATGGGGCATACATGCAGGTATTCATGCACCCCCGGCAACATCCGAGGTGACCACAGGCTTCCCGTACACTGACCGCATCAGCACTTTTCCAACCGGGACCAAGTGCCGTACCAGGAGATATTGAGTGCACGGTTTTGACATAGCAGGGGAGGCTGACACTACCATCCGGCTTCAGGGAGACGACAGTTCGTGCGGCCTGACAGGGCACATGTTTGTTGAATCCTCCACGGACCTGCAGCCGTTCGATATCAGGATTAAAGTGGACACCCTTGTAGGTGTCCTTGATCGTGGAGATGTGCGAAATTGCATTTTCTATGCCTGATATCTTCTGGTCATCCCAGTTGACAGTGTCATATCCTTTACGGGGTGTTTCCACGATGAAAGAAAAATAGATGCCAATACCGAGTGATTGGGAAAAAGCAGCAGTTTTTTCGGCGTGGACAAGGGTATCATCCGTAAGTGCGGATTGAATCACCGGTGATAAACCTCGCTCAACCATATCCTCGATATTCTTCTTCACGATCCTATACGCATTGACATGGCCCCTCGACGTTGAGAATGCCGCTTCATCGTCAATAAAACTGATGACGAGCATGTCCAGCATACCCGGCCAGCCCTCATCAAGGAACCTGCCGAACAGGAGACCATTTGTCACAAGACCGGTAAAATAGCGGAGGTTAACGCATTTCCTCACCAGCCTGCCGATGCCGTTGTACATCAGAGGTTCGCCACCGGTGAACGAGACGATCCTACAACCCATGCGGTAACATTCCTCAATCCGGACCTCCAGAATATCCGGGGGTGCCTCTTGCGGAAACGGGTTGTTACCAGGAATGTTGCAGAATGAGCACCTGAAGTTGCAACGGAGTGTCGGTTCACAGTTAAGGAAAAACGGCCGCGTTTTTCGCGAGAGACCCGTTGAAAACCTTATGAGGTCAGGAAGGAACTGTCGCAAAATGCAGGTTATGATATGTCCACCGGGGGAGGTGTTCGATGATTTGGAATTTAAAGGATTCTAATTTTTAATAGACGCGGTTATGATTTTCATAGATCTGTTCTCGATGGCTTTATTTCACAATTTAGTACGGTTACGGATGATATATGTGGAATTCTGCGTAATCAGGGGATAACCAGTTGAAACTATTCGCCTCATTCTAAGCAGTACCATTGCCTTTTTGGTCCAAGGCCACCACCAGACACATCAGCAGTCAACGATGAACATCACATTTTTTCATCAAATCCAGGACCGGAAATTTCCTGCGGGTGCAATGTTGATACAAGCGAAGTTCGTTTCTCATTGGGATCTTTTAATATCCGTGGTCACGGGATATTTCGAGGGGAAAATTGTACAAACAGACGGGTGGATCCCGGAATAGAATATTGAGAAACGTCACCGCAAACCAAATGCCGGACAAATCCAGAACTGATAAATCGCTTCCTGTCAGCGGGGGAGTTGGGGGGAGGTAAAGTTCCAATCCAATTCTACGAACGGTATTATTTTTGTTCCTCCAGCCTTCAGATGGCATGAAAATCACAAGGGACCTTTCCCTGGAAGTGGCCCGAAGCTGATTCAGGTTTTACTCCCCAAATTCAAATAATAACATA
>CAIJED010000330.1 GCA_903819595.1 uncultured Methanomicrobiales archaeon
AATTTACGGCGGTGGTACCGGCGGTGCTATCGAGATTATGGGAACAGTGGGAAACATTCTCTCGTATGTTCGCCTGATGGCAATCGGGATGGCATCAGTCATCCTGGCCATGGTCGCCAATGAACTCGGCGGTTCGATGGATGTGCTTGCTATAGGTATCATTATTGCAGTATTGCTGCATACTCTCAACCTGATGCTTGCGATGTTCAGCCCTTCAATTCATAGTGTCAGGCTCCATGTCGTGGAGTTCTATTCAAAATTTTACCAGGGAGGCGGACTACCCTATCATCCATTCAGCCAGGGTGACAAAACCGCGTTTCCCGGTGGGAAGAAGTAGACTTCCACAGACCTGTTTTTGTAAATAAAAAAATAAACTATTATTCCTCTCTCAATCTTTAAATAATATAAGAGTACTCTAACGGCTTAGAGATGTTTTGAAATGGCGGTTGAAATAGCAATTGGAGCTGCGATTGCTTTTGCCGGTGGTGCAATTGCAACGGGCTGGGCACAATCAAGAATCGGTGCTGCGGGAGCTGCGACCATTGCAGAAAGACCTGACGCAGCAGGAAGTGTTATCGTACTTGAAGCAATCCCTGAGACGATGGTAATTCTTGGTTTCGTGGTTGCAGCAATGATTGTAATTATGGTCAAGTAAGCTCGTAATTATCCAGGTATTGCGCAGGGGTGCCCGGGTATAGATTTCCCAGGGACTCCGGGACTTAATTTAGTTCCCTGTTGTCATGGGGGTATGGCAGCAGGCGGGGAGGAATTGGTCCGGTCCTATGAAGTATGACCATCTCATCAAGGCAATAGAAGAAGGTGCAGAGGAAAAGATTAGGGAGATCGGGGACAGCAAAGACCGTGAAATACGGGACATCCGGGAACGTGCAAAGACAGAGTCCGAAGAAATGCACAAGAGCCTGCTTTCTGAAACGCAGAAGAAAATAGCTGTCGAAAGTAATAAGCGGATCTATTCTGCACGCGAACAGTCTAAAGACAAGCTGGCACAGGTGCGCCTGGAGGCAAGCCTTTCGGTTTACCAGGAGGCTGGTGCAAGGCTCTCATCGATCCGTTCAAATTCCTCTTATGATGCTTTTTTTAAGGCGGTACTAGGCGAAATAATCGAATCGCTTGACAGCGAAAAAATCCGCCTTTTTATCGATAAAAGAGATGAGGCATTGTGCCTGCAGCTGACCAGAGACACGAAGAAGGGGATTGAAGTTGTCACCGATCTTTCTACCATGGGCGGACTGAACGGGTCAACCCCGGATGGAAAGGTCATTATCCGGAATACGATAGAGGACCGTCTAGAGAGGGCAAAGGAACGTATGAACGTCGTCGTGTTTTCGGGACTCTATGGTGACCGGGATGTACGTTGAGTATGTAAATGCCCGTGTCCATGGCATGTCAAGCCGCCTGCTTACTACCCATGGATTCGAACGACTGATCGCCCAGCCATCTCTTGACGGTCTCATAGAGGAACTTGAAAAGACACCGTACCGCGAAGAAATCGTTGAGGCACGTATCCTGAAGACGGGGATCAATTGTATTGAGTATGCTCTCCGGAAAAATCTGATGAAAACCTACCGAAAGATCCTCACCCTCGTGGAAGGGGAGAAGTCCGCACGGTATATCCTGATTTTCTTAAAAAAATGGGATGTCCAGAATATTAAGACTATCATCCGGGGTAAAAATATCCAGACACCGAATGAGGAAATATCAGGCTGCCTGATCCCGGCCGGTACGATGGATGAAACAACCCTGATTGAGCTGGTGAAACAGCCGGATGTGCGTGCCGTGGTAGACCTGATGGCCACGTGGGAGATCGAGTACGCTGTTCCCCTGACTCGACATATCGGGGAGTTTTTTGAACAGAACAAGACGTGTACCTTAGAATATGCCCTGGATGCGTACTATTTCGAGTCCTCTCTAAACGAATTAAAAGGTAAACGCCTGGATGACCTGGTCGTCCGTGACCTCATCGGAACTGAAATTGATATCAGGAATATCAAGACGGCATTAACGATGATCCGGGACTCAGTTTCCGCAGATGACGCGGCCCCGCTCCTCCTTACTGGTGGAAAGGAGATCAATACTGAAAGTATTCTTGATCTGATCCGGACCAAAAAAATAGCGGATGCGGTGAGGCTTCTCGAGCCGACTTCTTACCGTTTTCTCAAGGATGTTCCTGCTGCAGTAACCTCGCAGGGAAAGATCTCGATCCTTGAAAAAGAGCTGGACCATTACCTGATCAGGAAAGGGGCCTCGATGTTCCGTGGCGACCCGCTCTCGTTTACCATCGTGATCGGGTACCTCTGGGCAAAACTGAATGAGATTACGAATATCCGGGTTATTGCCCGCTGCAGAGAAGCTGGAATGCCGGACGAACTGATGGAATCGGAGATTTTCTATGTATAAATACGTGATCGTCACAGACCCGGAAACTGCAGCAGGTTTTCGTCTTGCCGGTGTGGAAGTCATCGAGGTGTCCACCCCGGAGGAGGCAAAAAAAGTGATTCCACCCCTCCTGAATGCTGATGATACCGGGATCATCGGGGTCAGTGAGGAGTACATGTCAGTACTGGACCCGGAACTGCTGGCAAATATTGAGAAGTGTTACAGGCCGATTATCATCCCGATTCCGAGCCGCATTAAAAAGGTGGCGTCAGAAACGTATATCGAGCGACTCCTGAGACGTGCAATCGGGTATAATGTTGTGGTGAGGCGATAAATATGGTAAATGGTGTCATTTCAAGGATCTCGGGTCCCGTCATCCTCGCCGGACAGATGCGTGGTTCCAGGATGTATGATGTGGTCCGGGTCGGTGATTTGTCCCTGGCGGGTGAAGTCATCAGGCTTGACGGCGAAAATGCCATTATCCAGGTCTACGAGGATACTTCGGGGCTGAAAGCCGGAGAACCGGTAGTTAATACCGGGATCCCCTTGTCCGTGGAACTTGGCCCGGGCCTGATATCATCGATCTACGATGGAGTCCAGCGTCCACTTTCGGTGCTTGCCGAACGTTCAGGAAGTTTCATTTCCCGTGGGATCTCTGTTCCCGGCCTTGACAGGGCAAAAAAATGGGATTTTATCCCCTCGGTAAAACCCGGGGACGCGGTTGTCGGGGGTGACGTAATCGGGACTGTCCAGGAATTTCACATCGATCACCGGATTATGGTCCCTCCAGGACAGTCCGGTACAGTCCGTGAGATCCAAGGCGGTAATTTCACCGTTGAGGAGACTGTGTGTACACTTGGTGACGGAACAGAACTGAAGATGATGCAGACCTGGCCGGTGAGAAAGGAGCGCCCGTCTAAAAAGAAACTCGACCCGGAAGTGCCGCTTCTGACGGGGCAGCGGGTATTTGACAGCCTGTTCCCGTTGACCAAGGG
>CAIJED010000331.1 GCA_903819595.1 uncultured Methanomicrobiales archaeon
ATGTCTTTTCTTTTTTTCCAGAAGGTCGTGCGCGATATACTTAAATTTGGGGTTGTATTTGGAAAAAGTGGGTATATTGAAGATTATTAAGAGATTGACTGACCTCAGCGACAGGAACTATTTATTCACCCGTGTGCAATTATTATGACATGGGATTCACCTACGACGTTAATCGTTATACCCCGAAACAGATGGTGATCATCCCGATGATCCTCCTCGTATTAGCTCTCATTTCCATTGGGATCACGATGGCCCAGACAGGGTTACCGGTGAAGCCAGGAATTGATTTCTCTGGGGGGACCGCGGTCACGGTGTTCACAACTGATTCCTCCGATCAGATATCTGCGTATTTTGCCGGATATCCACTCGTGGGGATTGAAGAGGGAATTAATAATGGAAAATACCTTACATTTTCCAATATGCCTGATGCCCAGTTCCGTACGCTCTCGGAACGGATAATGGCGAAATACCCCGATGCCAAGGTCGACCAGATTGGCGAGGCATTCGGTAAAACGCTGCAAAGCCAGGCAGTCCTTGCATTGATATTTTCATTTATCGGCATGGCAATCGTGGTTTTCATCACGTTCAGGATATTTGTGCCATCAGTAGCAGTAGTTCTCTCTGCATTTGCCGATATTGTGATGACAGGCGCAGCAATGAATGTGATTGGAATTCCACTCACGCTACCGACGACAGCGGCACTCCTGATGCTTATCGGTTATTCTGTGGACAGTGATATCCTGCTCACCATGCGGACCCTCAAACGGCAGGGGAAGCTCGAGGAGAAACTCGCGGGCGCATTCCATACCGGTATTATCATGACAAGTACCGCGATCGCTGCCGTAGCAGCGATGTGGGTAGTGTCGTGGTACGGGCAGGTTCAGGTCATCAACATGATCGCAAGCGTGCTTCTGATCGGGCTCGTATTCGATATCCTGAATACCTGGCTTACCAACGCCGGAATTATCAAGTGGTACATTACTAAAAAGGGTGGCCCTGCGCTGACTGGTGGGACAACACCCCGGCAGGAAACGAAAAAGAGGGGTGGCAAATGAACAAGGATGAGATAGTCACTCTGTTAAAGGACTGGAGAGTCGCACTCCTGATCATCCTCGTCGTCGGATCCCTCATTGCCATCGGTCCTCATTACCAGAATGGCGAATTGACAACAAACCTCCAGTATGGGCTTGACCTTCAAAAAGGTGCGTGGTTACAGCTCGAATTTAAATCAGAGGTTGTAGGGTTCCAGACAGATAAACCCGTCAACGAATTCATTGATGCGTTAAAGAACCAGACCGACGCCGAAATATTCCTGACTGGTGATAAACTTGAGATCAGGAAGCTCTACTCTCAGGCGGAACTGACGCCAATATTTGAAAAAGCTGGTGGGAAGATCACATCATATCAGCAGGGTGTCTCGAAAGCAACTGCAGATGATGTGAAGAGGATCCTCGAATCTAAGATCAACAGCCTCGGTACACGTGATGCACGGATTAATACCCTGACCGGTCTTGACGGAGTCACACGGTATATCCGGGTAGAGCTGGCAGGCGTCACGATGAGTGAGGCCCAGAATGTCGTCGGCAAGCAGGGGAAATTCGAGATCCGGATCGTCACCACGGGAAACCAGTCAGAACACGTGGTCTTTGGGGATTCAATCACCAGTGTAGGGAACCCGACCCAGGAGCCACCCGGAAGTGGAAAGTGGGGTGTCTCTTTCACAATGAGTGAAGACGGTGCCAAAGCCTTACGGGATGCAGCAATTCAGTTTGGTGCGGTCGCTGACCCGACGAACCATGAGCTCCAGATGCTGCTTGATGGAAAAGTCATCTATTCGGCTCCGTTATCCCAGCAACTTGCAGGAAACCTCCAGAGTGAAGTTGTCAGGCAGTTGTTTGCATCAACAGGTGGAAGTACCGCAGGGCAGAATGCCGCACAGAACCTTGAAATACATCTGCGGAATGGGGCTCTCCCGGTTGACGTAAAGGTGGCAGGTTCCGGTGCAGTCTCGGCCACCCTCGGGGAGCACTTCAAGGTGATGTGTGTTCTCGCTGGTCTCCTGGCACTCCTTACGGTTGCCATTGTGGTGTTTTACCGTTACAGGGAACCCGCCATTGTCCTGCCGATGGTCTGTATCAACGCGTCCGAGATCATCATCCTGCTCGGTATTTCCGTATTCACAATCCAGCTGGACCTTGCAACAATCGCCGGTCTTATTGCGGTTCTCGGTACGGGAATTGATCAGCTGATTATTATCACGGATGAGATACTCCACGAAGGAAAAGTCCCTTCACCGAATATCTACCAGAAGCGGCTTTCAAGGGCCCTTGTGATCATCGTTGCATCGGCCGCCACGGTGGTCATCGCGATGCTGCCACTTGCCCTGATGGACTTATCCTCGCTCCGGGGATTCGCAATTATTACAATCCTCGGTGTGCTGATCGGTGTGTCCATTACCCGTCCGGCATATGGGCGGATCATTATGGCAATACTTTCAAAATAAACCATTGATATTTTTCACTTTTTTTCCTGGAACATCCCGGTAAAAATCTGTATTCCAATTGAATCTATTTGGCAAATCCACTATTTTCGGTTCTTGAGTCCGGCAGTTTTAAGCGGCTTGCAACACGACTGATCGCTTAATCTCTCATAACGAGCTCTTTTCGCCATCCGATTCATAAATGACGTTATGTTCTGATTCATAAACATGCGAGTCAGGAAAGATATTCCACTATCGGGTAACATTAGACCGGAGCCTGGGAATGAGGCGGTTATTCTGTTTCCCCACAATTCATGGGTAATTGGAGAGGTTGCACTGGGGTAGGCATCATTGATAAAAATAAAAAACGTATTGGAGGGTTTTGGTGTAAGGAGGCGAACAAATCAGACTATTATCCCCCCCCTAACCGGAATTGATCCTGTAATTTTTAAGTATTAAATAACATCGGTAACACCAGAATCTATCGATGGTTGTGATGATAATTACTGGTAGGTTACCTGGTTGAATCTAACGGTTATAATGGCTCATTATTGGAAAATATCTAATATTTGAGGTATTTCACGAGAAAGGTTTTAACATACCGGTACCAACGTATGTGCTGGTGCCGGGCATATCGGCACAAAATGTAGGAGTAAAAAAAATGAAGACAACTGGCGTTATCGTCATTGCACTCGCAATGTTGATCGCATTCACTGGCGTTGTAATGGCCGACCAGGTCGTTCCACAAGTCCCTGAAATACAGGGAATCACAACTTCAACCTCGATCGTCTGCGAAGGCATCGTAATGGATTCAGCATCACTCGGATGGACAACGACAGGCGCCGATGCAACGGCGAGCAGGTCAACCACTGAGGCCGGCGGCAGCATGCTAGCCCCGGAGCAGGTCCAGTACAGCACGACCTATGATTCAAGCACCATCGCACAGGCCGGGCAGACAACTTTCATCAAAAACATGGCAATTGGCACCGGTAATCAGTTACTTAGCCAGTCCAATGTGAAAGCTAACACCGAAGCAACCTTCCTGGCAACAGGAAACGGAGGCAACATCCTCGGTTCCGAGAACATCATGATTGACGGTGCTGCGATGGCAACTCCCGCATCAGACAGGATTCTTTGTCCGTTCGGAGCAGGAAGCACCAATGTAATTCCAGCGTACTGCAACATCGTTCAGTCAGGCAGCAAGTATGACCTGACCGTTGGGTCAGTTGTCACATCAGCTGATGACAGGTTCGTCGGTACTGATGCCTCCGTACCAGTCGTCTTAAACTACGCAATTAATGTCAAGCCGTACACGGTTGCGGGTGTGGGGACATCCCCGGCAATGGGTTCGGTATCGGCATACATTAAGGCGTCCATCAAGGAAGGACGTAACGGGTATAATTACGCAAACGCGTCAAACCCCGATGTAACATCGTTCCCATTAAATAAAGACGGCAGTACTGTTCCGTGGTCTATCGGAAACAGTTTACTCGAAAATGACCCGGCGAATGTAACGGCATCGGGTCCAGCAGAAACACTGACCTATTCAGAGTCATCATCCGCCAGTGGAATCATCAGCTCCTTCAGCAAGGTAATGGGTTACCAGTCTGGTAAGTCATTATTGCCTTGAAGTCATTAAACAAGGAATAGAGGCGAGGTTGGGAAGGATTTATCCTTTAATCTCCCCCTTTTTTTTCTTTTCGTTACAATCCTTTTTTTAGGATTTTTCGAATCCATTCGCCGCATTTTCGAAATATTCCCTTTATCCAGACACCCTGCCAATGGCAGTCTCTCTCCTGGCCCGTGAACATTTATCTGCCGATATTTTTTTTATATTTCAATAGGATTTGAGTAGAATGACACGGCAGAACAAATGACAATATCGTGCTCTTTTGTGCAAATGATAGTATTTGGAGAATTCACCTGTTCGCAGGCAGTTGCATAACAATCTTTATCTCCTTTTTTCTGCAACAACTGATGGAAGGTAATTATCGTATGACGAAACCGGTTTTGATGGACTTTTTTGCGGAATGGTGCGGACCATGCAAACGGCAGGGGCCGATCCTCGAAGACCTCAAAAAAAAGATGGGCGACTCATTTGAACTAAAAAAAATTGACGTCGACCAGAACATGGACCTTGCCCAGAAATATGGCATCCAGGTCGTACCGACACTGATCATTGAGAAGGATGGAAAGGTTATCCGGTCCCTTGAAGGCGTGACCAGTGCAGAAGCACTTGAAGAATATTTAAAACCCCTGATCTAACCGATAAGGACTGGTGGCTTCAATTGAAAATTGGAATTGTTGGCGGCACCGGAGATATCGGTGAGGGTATGTGCAGGCGGCTCTCTTCACGGTATGAGATCGTGCTTGGGTCACGTGATGCTGAAAAGGCGATTACTACCAGTGAATGCACCGTTGAATTTCTGAAAAAATACGGACTGAAAAGTTGTTGTTACGGTGTCTCAAACCAGGAAGCCGTAAATGCAGGTGACATCGTTATCCTCGCGGTCCCGTTCAAACACCTCGAAAGTACCTTGTCTGGTCTTTCTGGATTCGAAGGGAAAATTGTGGTCTCACCGGTCAACCCAATGGAGAAGAGGGATTTTTTCACTATCGTTCCCCCTCCCGAAGGGTCGGCAGCGCTCCTGGTGAAAAAGCTCCTCCCGGGTGCACGGGTTGTCACCGCATTCAATACAATTGCCGCTAACCGCTGGAAAGATCTCGATGTGGAGATTGACGTTGCGGTTCCGGTATGCAGCGATGATGCTGATGCAAAATCGGTTATCATGGATTTGGTGAATGGGACCTCGATGCTGAAGGCATATGATGCGGGGCCTCTGGCCGTCTCGGCAATGATCGAGAGCTTAACCCCGCTCCTCCTCAACATCGCCCGGTATAATAAGATGCACGATGTCGGGATCAAGTTCGTCTGAATGTGCACGTATCGTCCGTGTCCTGAACGGTTATTATGGGCATATCCCCTGGTGGCCGGGTGACACGGATGAAGTTTTGATAGGGGCGGTTCTCACCCAGCAGACCCGCTGGGAAAATGTTGTGCGGGCGCTGGCCCTCCTGAAAGAACGCTCGCTCTGTTCTGTTGCGGCGTTATACGAGGCTGAACCCCGGGAGATCGAAAGTGCTATACGCAGCACCGGGTTTTACAAGGTGAAGACAAGACGCCTGAAAGCTCTTGCAACGTTTGTTGTGCAGGAGTATGGTGGGATCGGGTCGATGGCAGAATGCCCGACAGAATTACTCAGGGAGAGGCTTCTCCGGGTATCGGGGATCGGCGAAGAGACCGCAGACAGCATCTTATGTTTCGGTTTTCACAGGGCGAGTTTTGTCATAGATGCCTATACACACCGTATATGTGGATGTGCCGGGATCCTGGAAGAAAAGTCCCGTTTGAAAGTTCTCTTTGAAGAGGTTCTGCCACCTGACCCCGATGCCTACCGGCAGACCCATGCCCATATCGTCGAATATGCAAAGGAATATTGTGGAAAAAAGAGGTGTGAGAGATGTATACTGATGAATTCAAGCGAATAGGCACAAGATTATTTTCAGAAGGACTCGTTGGGGGGAATTTTGGTAATATGAGTATCCGTTCCCGTGATGGGTTTTTTATCACTCATACGGGGGCCTACCTGGACAACCCGGGTGAACCGGTATTTGTTCCACTCGACGGACCGGTCCCGAAGGAGGCATCAAGTGAATACCGGGTTCACCGGGAGGTGTACCAGAAAACCCGCCATATGGCAATTGTCCATGCCCACCCAGCCCATGCCGTGGCTCTTTCGATCATGACAAGGGAGATTGTCCCCCTGGACAGTGAAGGCGTGATGCTCTGCCCGGTCATCCCTGTTGTCCAGGGTGTCCCGGGGTCTGATGAACTTGCGATGAATGTCTCTGACTCTCTATGTCTCTCTAAACTGGCTATTGCCTCCGGCCATGGAACATTCGCAGCCGGAAAATCCCTCGACGAAGCATACTTGTTCACCTCGCTGGGTGAGCACGCATGCCGCGTGCTCATTTTGACCGGGCAGTTTCGTTGAAAAGGAAAAGATTTGCTGACCTGTACTGGTCACGCCCACACTTTTCTCAAATGCTGATAGCGGGTCTGCAAGTTGAACGCTTTATAACTTAACGACCAATACCTAGTTATACATGGATCAGATCTCAACGATTCTCGACCTAGTCCTCAATTTCGACCATTATCTTCCGGTCCTTATTGCTGCATACGGACTCTGGACTTATGCAATACTGTTTGTGATAGTGTTCCTCGAAACCGGCATTGTTGTTTTCCCCTTCCTGCCTGGCGATTCACTCCTCTTCGTTGCCGGGACATTAGCAGGAAACAAGATGCTGAACCTGGAAATTCTCGTCGTCGTGATGTCTCTCGCTGCGATACTCGGTGATACGCTGAATTACTGGATTGGGCGATATCTTGGTCAGAAAATCCTCGACATGAAACTATCAGTCATCCGCCAGGAACACATTGATTCCACCTATTCCTATTTCGAGAGGTATGGTGGAGTAACAATTATTATTGCACGGTTTATACCGTTTGTAAGGACGTTTGCACCATTTTTTGCAGGTATTGGCAGGATGAAGTATATCCATTTCCTCGTGTATAATATCATTGGGGGTATCGGATGGGTATGTGCATTTGTCATGGCAGGTTATCTCTTTGGGAACCTCCCTATTGTGCAGGAAAATTTTGGTCTTGTCATCATCCTGATTATCGGGATTTCGATGATCGGGGTCATCACCATCATTCTCAACATGTTCGTGCCATTCAAGCTCAAAGATATCTTCCGGTGGGGGAAAAAGGACTGATATCGTGATTTTAAGGTGGCCGCGGTTACTATCATGGAGGACGATACCATGCAAATATTGCATTTAGGTGGGCCTGTGAGGCTGGACCACACCGGGTAATCTTTGGAAATATCCAAAAATACTGATTCGAAACGTCAGGGAAGGAACTACATGGAAATGATTCAGGACAAGATATCTCGTTTGACCCCATACCAGCAACGTGAGGTTGAGGATTTTATTGACTTTCTTATCGCAAGAGATTCCATTACTACTGGTAGTATTCACAATCATGAGGATCGTGATGAGGTGACCCGGCCAGCACCCGTGATCTTTGCAGAGGAGCGTCCTGTGACGGTCAGCATCGACCAGGATATCCTTCCTGATTACCCTGAATATACTGGGGCCGGGACTATTTGTAAAAAATATGAGCCTGAAAGGCAGGTAGAAGTCCCCCGCAGGGTTGAAAAGGAACCCGGAAAGCTCCTTGACTGGATCGACTGACCCGGGCGTTCTTTTTTCGTTTTTACCGTTTCTACCGCTACGAACGCTGATCCGTATGGTAACTGACAGAATGGAATATGGTACGCGGCCCTGATGTCTACGCTATTGTATTTTCTGGATCTCTGTTAAAATCAGGATCGACAGGTGCGGCACATTTTTTGACGGTCATGTGACAATCTAAAAAAAGGACGATGGACTCGACGGGATTTGAACCCGTGGCCTTCACGTTGCAAACGTGACGATCTACCCCTGATCTACGAGCCCCCGAAGGTTGCGCTATACTAGTTTCATGTGTTCGCATATATCTCTTGCTGAATGTTGTTTTGGATCAATGCCAGGTATGTCAGGAAGGGGCTATCTTAAAAACATCCAAACCAGGGTTTTTGGAAAGATCTACACCCTGATATCATCTGGATATGATTCTTTTGTTGATGAAGACGAAAAATATCATTCTGCTGTTATTGCACCTGGTCATCCCCAGTGCGATGGTATCGGACCGGGAATATTTTTTTGTGTATTCCCTGTTCTGTCCTCACTTGCAGTCAATAAAAACAATAATGCAGTGGGTATTATGAACGTGAGGGGGGATACCGGATGAAATGACCAAATACTATTGTTCAGGGCAGTGGAAATTTAATGAATAACTTCCAAAATGTAATGTTAAAATGGAGTAACAGGTCATGGCAAAAATTATTGTTGAACCAAAACGGGGATCTGAAGGGCAGATAGACTATGTTGTAACATACCAGGACATGAAAACTGACAACCAGTTCATGGTAACAACAACTACTGATCCGGGCGAAGCGATAGCCCGGCTTAAAGAAACGCTCGAAAACGAAGTCCTTGAGATGTCCAAGAAAAAATAATCAGATTTCAACCGTGTGGGATTTGTGCCCGGCTCTCAAAAATTCACAAATTCTTTTTGATAAGAGCGGACCCAATGGACTTGGCGGGATTTGAACCCGCGGCCTTTACGTTGCGAACGTAACGATCTACCCCTGATCTACAAGCCCAAAACGTGAAAAAAAATACGTATTAAAGAATAATTTCTATATCTAACTTTTCAGCCAGTTCCTTATATCTGTTCCTGATTGTGACTTCAGTCACACCGGCCACCTCTGCGACTTCACGCTGTGTCCGGCGTTCCCCGCCGAGAATTGATGAAATATAGATTGCAGCTGCCGCAACCCCGGTCGGACCGCGCCCACTTGTAAGTTCGCGTTCACCTGCCTGCCTCAGGATCTCGACTGCACGGCTCTGCACTTCACCTTTCAGGGTGAGGCCTGAGCAGAACCTGGGCACATAGTCAATCGGTGACGTGGGGAGAAGTTTCAACCCGAGTTCACGGGAGATGAACCGGTATGTACGCCCGATTTCTTTTCTTGAGACGCGGGACACTTCAGCGATCTCATCGAGGGTCCTTGGGACATTGCATTGCCTGCATGCCGCGTAGAGGGCTGCTGCGGCAACACCTTCAATACTTCTTCCGCGGATAAGGTTCTTGTCAACCGCGTTACGATAGACGACTGCTGCGGTTTCACGCACATTTCTCGGGAGACCAAGAGCTGACGCCATACGGTCAAGTTCAGAGAGTGCAAATGCAAGGTTCCGTTCGGTTGCATTCGATACGCGTATACGGCGCTGCCATTTCCGGAGGCGGTAGAGTTGGGCACGGTTCTTTGACGAGATCGCACGGCCGTAACTGTCGCGGTTTCTCCAGTCGATCATCGTTGAGAGACCTTTGTCATGGATCGTAAAGGTCATCGGCGCACCGACCCTTGACCTCTTCATCCGCTGGTCATGATCAAATGCACGCCATTCGGGTCCGCGGTCGATGAAATCATCATCGATAACAAGACCGCAGTTCTGGCATACCAGTTCGGCACGTTCATAGTCGTGGACGAGTTGACGGCTGCCACATTCCGGGCACACCGTCTCGGTGTGGTCTTCTGCCTTTTTTTCGTGCTCTTTCACACGTTCCTTGACACGATTTTTGAGGGCTTCCCTCTCGTTCTGGAGAACTTTTAATTTTTCTACTTCCTGCATTTTGCCTCACCTGTCCTACTTTGAATACAATTTCTCACCAGCTACCGTGTCACACGGGTTACGACAGAGGACAACTGCATATGGGGACGAGACCTTTCCAAACACGTCCATAATTTTCCCTATCGGTCTCATCCGCCTGTCAATAACCTCACTGTATAAACGGGGGAGTTGTGCAGCATCACATTGCACGATCAGCATACGCCTGCCGTATCTATTCAGGGCGCGACCAATTGCTCTCACAGAAGTTACCTCGATAGAATGCCGGGCAGCTGATTAGTACAGCCGAATATTTTAGCAATCTATATATATTGATACTAGTGGTATAAAAAGATGTTGTAAAATTTTAAATATTGTTTTTAGAAAACTCACCGGGCTAACCACTGTTTTATATTTAAAGACATTACCTGCCTGCATTCCTCTGCATCGAGTCCTGCACCCCTTGCAATCGAAATTCGTGCGCGTTCGTCAAGGAGATCATGCGGGGCATGGGCATCTGAGTCCACCACCAGCGTACATCCAAGCTCCCTGGCCAACTTTGCCACATGACCATTTGCACGGTTGTGGCCACCCCGTGAAGTCAACTCCAGGGCAACCCCGTTTCCTGCTGCCAATTTTACATCTGATGCGGTGATTAGTCCCGGGTGGGCGAGGATATCAACATCGGAGCATGCGCATGCCGCGTGGTTGGTACCGGGGGCCACTGGTTCAACAAGAGTCTCCCCGTGTACGAGTACGATATCAGCACCGGATTTTTTCGCGAGGTCCGCAAGAGCCGGGATCTCAACCGGGGGTACATGGGTAATCTCAACTCCGCAGAGGAGGTGGACTCCGAAATGTTCGGCTGATGTACGTAATACCTGCAGGTTTTCAACGACAGGCCTCGTATTGGTCGCGTCGACATGGTCGGTGATCGCCACAGTGGAATAACCGATGACTGACATCCGTCGTATCAGTTCAATGGGCAGCATCTCCCCGTCACTCACGATTGTGTGAGTGTGGAGATCGTAGAGCCCCGTCATTTTCTGACCTCAAGTTTTGCACCGACGCGTTTCAGCAGTTCCTGTTTTGATCTATCCCAGGTGACAACCAGGCGTCCCTCACGTTTGGCCCAGTGACAGGGGTGATGCTTCTGTTCGGCAAGGTACTTCACACCGTTTTTTTTCAGTGAGTTCTCAATGTCTACGAGTGTGGGGTTTTTTATCGCCTTTGACAGAGGCACTTTCCTCCCCTGTTGGCGCTTCAGGCTTGCGTTGAAATAGCAGGGATAAAGAATGCACGCTCCTTTCATAATTTCTTATGTTTGGGAGTGAACCTATAAACAATGTCGGGGGAAACATACTAGTCATGCACCATATCGACGTCAGAATCGAAAAAGATGTATACGACGTCAATAATAGTATTGCCGACGCTAATTCATCCCATCTCAGGGAGCACGGGGTCCGCGCTTTTGATCTGCTCGGGGCGATCGGTTCCGGCAAAACAGCCCTGGTTGAACGTCTGGCCCCTCTCCTCTCGGAAAGGGGTTTAAAAGCTGGCGCTATTGCTGGCGATGTGTACGGTGACGATGATTTTAAGAGGATCGTGGCCCTGGGGATCCCGGCCGTAAATGCGAATACCGGTAAGGAATGCCACCTGGATGCTCATATCGTCGAGCACGCAATTGGTCACCTGCCACTCGGGCAGATCGATGTACTCTTTATCGAAAATGTGGGAAACATGGTCTGCCCGACAGATTTCCGGCTTGGCGCTGAGAAACGTATTGTCGTCGTGAGTTCAACGGAAGGCGATGATGTGGTAAACAAGCACCCGATGATGTTCCGCGGCTGCCAGATTGGTGTGATCAACAAGGTAGACCTGGCACCATTGGTGGGTGCCGACCTTGACCGGATGGAGCGGGACATGCACCGGTATAACCCGGGGATGCAGGTCTTCCGTACGAATTTCAAGACCGGGGATGGTGTTGTACCCCTCCTCGATGCGATACTCCGGTGATCCATTCAACATATATAGAACCGAAGGGAATATTTAGAGCACTATCGCAGGGAAGGATTCCGGCGATGATATCGTAACAGGGGCTATTACAATGCTTTGGCAAGGAAGATCAGTCAGGCAGGCAACCGGTGGAAGGTACCGGCCTGCGCAGGGTAAACGAAGAGCAGAGATCGGTTCAGGACCCGCAGATACCCATATTGG
>CAIJED010000332.1 GCA_903819595.1 uncultured Methanomicrobiales archaeon
GTCACTCGCGTTACCACTTGTACTGTCGGAGTCGGTGTTACCGTTGTGGCGCCGGAGTCTGAACCACTGTACATGGTGTTACCAGAAGGTTCAGCCCCCGATTTTCCAACATCCGCCCCTGGCAGAGTTGTCGGTACGGTGGTAGGTACGGTGGTTGGCACTTTCGTTGTTGCTTCGGGTGCCATGAAACCGCCTCCTCCACCGCCACCACCGCCTCCTCCACCGCCACCGCCTCCGGATGAGACAAAGGCTGCAACGAGGGTGTGTGATGCCGAGATATTGTCAAATGGATATGAATATACTCCGCCGACAGAGACCCCGTCAACCACAACATCCCGGACATAATACCCGGTCAGAGGGCTTATCTGGAAGATTTGGCTTGAGCCGGGGAGCATCTGGACAGTACCTTTCGGTGTGACCGAACCGCCACCATACCATGTTGCCGTGATATAATACACATCCTCGGTAAACGATGCGGAAATTGTGTGGTTATCTTTCACATCGGCGAACTGGTAGGCATTTGTCGCCCCTGTCGAAACCGAGTCGACCACCACATCGTCCACCCTGAAGCCTGCGACAGGTGTTATCGTGTAGTTCAGAGAATTCCCATACGGGACCACAACGGTCCCATTCGGCATGATCGCTCCATTATCCCCGGCTGTAGAAACAATCAGGTAGGAGTCCCTTGCAAACGACGCACCGATCGTATGGTCTGCTGTCACATTGGTAAATGTGTAACTAGTGTTCTGTCCGATGGGTTGCGAGTCGACGAAGACATTTGTCACCAGGTAACCGGGATTCGGCGTGATGATAAATGTCATGTCAGTCCCTTCGGGAGTCGGGACAATACCTGCAGGTGAGATCATCCCGTTCGCTCCGGCTGACGCCGTGATATTGTAGGTCCTGCCTGAAGAGCTTCGGAATGTTGCTATTATCGAGTGGTTGTTCTTCACATTGGTGAAGGTGTAGCTGGTCAACGGGCCTTGGGATCCACCATCAACAAGGACATCCTGCACCGTGTAACTGGTATCCGGGGTGATACTGAATGCAAGGTTGTCCCCCTCCCGGACAGCCTGACTTCCTGACGGGTTGATACTGCCATTGGGACCAGCTGTTGCATTGATGGTGAAGATGAGTGGTTCCTCGTGCACGTTGATAAGTCCGGGTTTCACGGTGGAACCGCTGCCGTACACATTGGATACATCCAGTGAGACGGTGTAGGTCCCAGACAATACGTACGTATGCACCGGGTTTTGTTCAGTTAAACTTGAATTGTCCCCGAAATCCCAGTCCCAGGTGGTCGGAGACCCGCCCGAAGTATCGGTGAACATCACTGTAAGGGGTACCAGCCCGGACGTCGTGTTCGTGGTGAAACCTGCAACAGGGGCGGCCTGTTTTGAAGCCGTGATGTAACCCGGTCTCGTCCACACCATGCTTCCCGCACTGTTCTGGACGTACAGGCTGACATTATAACTTCCTGCTGTTGTGTAGGAATGCACAGGGTTTTGTTCAGTAGATACAAAAGACCCGTCCCCGAAGTCCCATTCCCGTAATTCCACGTTTCCGATTGACCTGTCGGTAAACTGTACTGAAAGCGGAATGAACCCTCCGGTGACATTCGAAGTAAAGTCCGCAATGGGTGGGGGTGTCGGTCCGCCGGAAGTATCAATGTAGTCTTCGATCGACAGGGTATCGTTTCCAACATCGTTCGAAACCGTCAGCGAAATATTGTAACTGCCCTGGTTGTAGTAGGTGTAGACAGGGTTTTGATCGGTTGAGGTGCTGCCATCACCAAATGTCCAGTTCCACGTTGCAGGGTTGCCAGTCGATCGGTCTTTGAACAGCACCGTTAAAGGCGGGCCACCCGTCCGGGGCTGCGCATTAAAGTTCGCCACCGGCATGACAGGTTCCACGGTTACGTTGATATAACCTGATTTCGCCATCGTGTCATTCTGGCAGGCAGTGTTAGTCACGTACAGGCTGACATTGAAGGACCCGGCTGAGGTGTATTCATGGACCGGGTTCTCTTCCAGGGAGTACTGCCCATCGCCAAAGCTCCAGTTCCAGGCCTCAGCAAGACCAATACTGTGATCGGTAAACCCGACGACCAGCGGTGCGGTCCCCGAGGTTGTATTCCCAATGAAATCTGCAATCAGGGGTTCCTTCGGGGCAGTAAGGTTCGCATACAGGTCAACCGTCTCATTTTTGGACGGGTATTTATGGTTGTCCTGGGTCAGCGTGAAGTACCCGCATTTTGAAACGGTGAATGAACTGACCGGTGTGCAGGTCGTGCATGTTTCCACGAGCAGCGTGCCGTTCTCAATTATACCGACAGACCAGTCATGATTGAAATAGACCTCTGCGCCATCCACGTTTGAATGGATAAGGTAGTACCCCTTGCCACCTCCGATAATAATCGTATTTGCTGTAATATAATCCGGTTTTGCAAGTGTATCAGGCCCGGCACTGTTACGTGCCGTGAGGGTGACATTAAATTGTCCTTCTGTTGTGTAGAGATGAGCCGGGTTCTGGTCGTTTGATAGTGAACCGTCGCCAAAGTCCCAACTCCAGTTTGTTGGTGACCCTGTTGACAGGTCATTGAACTGCACCGTTAATGGGACAAAACCCGAGGTTCTGTCAGCGGTAAAGTTTGCAACCGGCGGGAGAACAACCGGGGTGAGGTTTGCATAGATATCAACCGTCTGATCTTTTTCGGGGTAATTCGTAATGTTCTGGATATTGGAATCGTAGCCTTCTTTTCTGACGGTTATCGTATTGAAGTGTGGCGAGGTGATGCACACTTCGACCTGGAGTGTCCCGTTGGCGATCACTCCTTCGTACGTCTGGTCGAACCATACCTCTGCCATGTCAACATTCGAGTGGACAAGGAAATAACCCTTGTCTGTGCATGGGGGTACTCCGGTCACATTGATGAAGTCGTAGGCGGATTTCGTGCTATTCCCTGCTGCATTCGACACGGTCAGGGATACGGTATAGAGACCAGGGGTCAGGTAGGAGTAGGCCGGGTTCTGTTCGGTGGAAATATTGCCGTCTCCAAGGGTCCAGCTCCATGTATCTGGGGACCCGGTAGAATGATCAGTAAACTGAACGAGCAGCGGTGCCTGCCCGGTTGTCGGGTCTGCGGTGAAATTCGCCACCGGTTGAACAGGAGCTTCCGTGACGGTGATATAGTTGGTTTTCACCATGGTGTTGTTGTAACAGGCGCTGTTCGTTACGTACAGGCTGATATTGAAGGTCCCGGTTGCGGTGTAGGTATGGACCGGTTTCTCTTCGGTTGAGGATGCCCCGTCGCCAAAGGACCAGTCCCAGGTGTCCGCGTGGCCGATGACGTAGTCAGTGAACCCGACTGTCAGCGGTGCGGCTCCCGATGTTGTATTCGCGAGGAAATCTGCGATCAGGGGTTCTTTCGGGGCTGTAAGGTTCGCGTAAAGGTCAACAGTCTCACCTTTGCCCGGGTAGTCTGTGATATTCTGTGTCAGGGGGAAGTACCCGCATTTTTGAACGGTAAATGTCCTGTACGGTGCTCCGGTCACGTACACTTCCACCAGGAGTGTCCCGTTATTGAGTGTCCCTTTTGCAGTACTGCCAAATTGAACGGTTGCACCCTCTACATTGCTATGGACAAGGTAGTATCCCTTGTCACCACCGACAGGCCCGATAATCCTGATGTATCCCTCTTTGACACGGGTATCAGCACCGTATGCGTTACGGGTAGTCAGGCTTACGGTATAGGTACCGGGTCCTGTGTAGGTATGGACCGGATCCTTTTCGGTTGAAGACGAACCATCACCAAAGTCCCAGCTCCAGGATGTCGGGTGCCCGGTGGAAAGATCTGTGAATTTGATGGTCGTATTTTTATATCCTGAAGTACTATTCGCTGAAAAATCTGCGGCCGGGGGGCCTGGTGGAATGAACTGGTCACTTAAGACCACAACATACCCTCCAAGCACACCCGGAGGCATGGGGAACGGGTTGACCATCGGGAAGTTGTTCGAACTCGTGTCACCGGCAATAAAGGCGTTTCCATCGTCATCGGCAGCGATTGCATTGCCTGAGTCGCGACCGTTCCCCCCGAGGTAGGTCACATAATCAAATGCCTGGCCGCTGGTTCCAAGTTTTGCGACGAACGCATCTGACGTGCCTCCACCGTACCTGGGCTGGTAGGGGTTTACAACCGGGAAGGCCAGCGAGTAGGTCCATCCTGTCATATAGGCACTACCGAGGCTGTTCAGGACGATCCCTGTCCCCCGATCGACACCTGTTCCACCAAGGTACGTTGAATATGCGAGCTCTGAATCATCCGGATTCATTTTTAAAATGAATGCATCAAGAGTACCGCCTGAGTGTGACTGGGCCGCGTTTTTCACCGGGAAATTTGGTGAACCCGTGGTACCTGTAATATATGCATTCCCAGAAGGATCGATGGCAACAGAGGCGCCACTGTCATACCCGGACCCGCCGATATAGGTCGAATAGACTGCTGAGCCCCCGTTTGGCGCAATTTTTGTGAGGTATGCATCCGCATTCCCGCCGTTTTGAGACTGGTATGCATGAATGACCGGGAATCCTGTAACCGAATACGTCTCACCGGTGACAAATGCATTGCCGGCATTGTCCACGGCAATCCCGGCACCCGTGGTATTTGCATTTCCTCCCAGGTATCCCGAGTAGATCAGTTTTGATCCCGAGGGTTCAATCTTTGAAACAAATGCAGCTTCCGGACCGACTAGCCCGGATGGATGAAATTCGTCGATTGTCGGGAAATCCGGTGACGTGGTTGTTCCCGTGATATAGGCATCATTCACCGGATCGATTGCAATTGCGTTTCCCTTATCGATCCCAGACCCTCCGAGATAGGTCGAGTACAGGATCGTATCTCCGGACGGCCCCAGTTCAAGAACAAATGCGTTCGTGGATCCTCTCAGGTATCCCTGCAGTGGGTCCTTTGTAGGAAAGTCCGGTGAACTGGTTGAACCGGTAAGAAATGCATTGCGATGCGGGTCGAGCGTTATTCCGGCAGCCATGTCATCCCGGCTGCCGCCGATGTAGGAAACATACAAGGGGGCGGACCCGTCAGGATTAATTTTTACAACAATTGCATCAGTCCCTGCACTACCCGCCGATTTCCCCTGGCCCTGAAGGGTAAACCCGGTATAGGTCCTGCCGGCAATATAGGCATTTCCATCAGAGTCCCTGGTAATGGCGTTCGCATCCGCCACACCGATGCCTGCGAGGTAAATGCCATATTTCATGACCGGGTCAATAACCAGTGGCTGGCTTTTATCATAGGTTGCCACCTCGAACCCGATCGTATTGGTTGAATATAGTTTATAACTGACCGGCACCGGTACCTTCCGGCCACCGATCATCTGGTATGCATCCGGTGCAAGTTCTGTAAATGTGCCCGAACCAGTCGTAACCACCAGTGACTGGTCATCTCCTTTGGCAACGCCGGTAACACCCTCGTAGGCAATCTGTATATGAGAGGGGTCAGCCTGTGGTCCGATCACAAATTCACTTTTCAGGTCCCCATTGGCCCCCTCATAGGTCAGGTCAATACCCGGGTAGAGGTCATGATAGGTGATCCCCTGGTAGGAGTCGACATTGGTTATCCAGTTATCCTGGTTGTTGCCAATAAAGAAATTCACTTTCCCGGGGAGGGGCTTGATCCCCTCGACAACAGGTGATGCACCGGCCCCGATAAAGTGTTGAGAGAAAACGAGAGTGCTGCCCCCGGAGTCATCAGACGGGGAGAGGGCAAATACTGTTTTCTGATCGGTGAAAAAGATAGAACCGCTTTCAGAAACGATTTCGAAACGCACTCCTTCCCCTGCCTGCCCGGCATTCCTGATGAACTGCACGGGCATTGGCTGGACCCAGGTATTCGACGGAGTCTTGGTTGTATCCACACCAGAGGCCTGGCTGTCAACTGGTACACTGGTCCCTGTTATTGACCGGGCCGGGAGATCAAACGGTGAAGACGTGTTATTCCCCACGATATCTATCCCTTTCGTGAAAAAGGAATAGTTTGTAGCCTTTGAATCAGCTGCGGCCACGGCTGGCAGCAGGATGAATCCAATAATCAGGACTACTGCAAGAAATGCAATTTTTAGCCCTTTCGTTCGCATATAAACCACAGTGCTTTGAGATTGAATAGGAAAGTATTTAAGGGTAATGTAAGTTTT
This sequence comes from uncultured Methanomicrobiales archaeon, assembly GCA_903819595.1. Lineage (GTDB taxonomy): Archaea > Halobacteriota > Methanomicrobia > Methanomicrobiales > Methanospirillaceae > CAIKOD01. Next base: position 6,207 of record CAIJED010000332.1, read on the forward strand.
ATTCATAAAAGGTCCATCTCTCACCTGCAAATCCCTTAAATCGCATTTAACCCCCATGCCGGAGAGATGGAAGATCCGGACAAATCTTCCCCTGGTTGCCTGGTTAATCCAGTATAATATTCCAATATTCGTAAAAGAGTGGAAAAATGTCATTATTTAATGTATATAATAAAATATATCTGATACATATTGGAGAACCAGAAGTATCCGGCGTACCGTCACATTGGGATGTTGAATTTCCGGACACCCCTGGTACAAGGGGGAGAGGGACTTCCCGGTTGCCGTTAGCATAATGGATATCACCTGACGCTAAAAGATAGTACCATCAAAGGATGATGAGAATTTATTGCATGATCAACCCTGCTGTTCAACCAGTACGGTATGGTTCACGGATCACAGGGACTCATAGTACCTGCTCCGCCACCTCCATGGATTGGGACTGCATTCGCCCGGGAAGGTTGTGGATTTGACCGCATTATCCAGGGTTTTCGCTGGCGAATTATCAGGGACTACCCTCCAGCAACGATCCGGATTGAAGCAGTCACCGCAACAGATCATTACTCCAACCGGCGCTGTTGGAACATACCTGTTACTGGCAGGAGCACTGACCCGCGTGGAAAATGGACCTGGGGATGCGCTGCTGGCGTGGGTCGCAGACCCCACCGGGACTTTTTTTCTGTCCACCGGTCAGCAGGAAGAGGAAGTTGTAGCATTCCTAAAAAAAACTGATCCCCCTGTCTTCGTTTCCGTTACGGGTGAGGCCCAGGTCTTACGTGGGAGTAAAAAAGGTGTGATGATCAGGCCCCTGACCATCCGGGCAGTAGATCGGCTGACTCGTGATTCATGGGTTATCCGTACAGCCGAACAGACACTGACACGTCTTGAAATTATGGAGAATGCCACCAGGAATGGTACAGGGGATCAGGTGGTCCAGCAGGCCATCAACCATTATCACCCGGATACCTCCCAGATCAGGTCAGTCATCGTCATGGTCGAGGAAGCCCTGTCAAAAGTTGACCATGTACCGGGTGGTGCGATCACTGCACCGGACCCAAGGGACATCCTGCTCGACCTGATAAAGATCCACAGCGGGCCGAAGGGTGTCAGTGTATCAGAACTGATACCCCTTGCCGCCGGGAAGGGAATACGCGAAGACCAGGTCATGGCAACGATCAGGCAACTCGTGGAAGAGGATGAATGTTACCAGCCTGCTGCAGGTGCGGTTAAGTTGTTATGAACCTCGAATTCATCGAGTCGGGCCCCGCACTTCTTGTCAGCAACACCAAAGATGTGCTGGTCCTATCAGACCTCCACCTTGGGATCGAATCCGATCTTGCCCGTCATGGGATCCATTTTAAAAGCCGGAGCCGGCAACGGCAGCAGAAAGCAATCCAGTGCATCAGGGAGACGAACCCGGATATCGTCCTCCTTCTCGGTGATGTAAAACACAGTATCCCGCAGACGACATGGCAGGAATACCGTGAGCTCCCAGACCTGCTCTCTTCTCTCCGGGGTTTGTCCCGGCTGATGGTGATGCCGGGGAACCATGATCCAGGGATAGAACGATTCCTTAACGAAGGTGAACTGCTCCCAAAGGAAGGGGCCCTTGTCGACGGGACCGGTTACCTGCACGGTCATACCTATCCTGATCCCTCCCTCCAGGGCCATTTACTTATCTGTGGCCATCACCACCCGCTTGTATGCCTCATGGACGATGTCGGGTGTTCGCTCCGTGCGCCTGCCTACCTTTTTGCGCAAATCCGGGATGAATGTTTTACAAGAGGGAAGGGGCCGGACAGCGTGCCAACAGGCTGTGATACAGTCGACTGTGATACAGTCGACTGTGAACAACCCGGACCCCAATCCTTGTTTTCGGGAGGCAAGAAAAAAAATAAGGGCACACGGAGGAAAAAGAAGATTCCTGGACCTGCATCTGCGGAAACGGATACCTTCTGTGAAACGGGTCCTGGCCTTTCAGTTCATGAAGGTATGTCATGGCCCGAGCCCCCGGAGGGGACCATGCCGGGAGAACACCAGCGTTCCGGAACGAGGGTGCTGTTTATGCCGGCATTCAATGAATTGTCCGGGTTTGATGTACTGAAGATTGTTCGTTCACCGACCTCTCCTCTCTCGCGTTACATGGACCGGTTATCCTGTGAAATCTACCTGGCCGATGGTACCTATATCGGACCACTTTCGGCTGTTGAGGAGCATGACATCGGCTGACCTGCTCGACCGGAGGATCAGGGAATGTATCCGGAAGCGGGGATTTTCGGATCTTTCTGCGGTCCAGACCCAGGCGATCCCCCGGGTACTTTCAGGGGAGCACATGGTCCTGATCGCACCAACAGGGACCGGGAAGACTGAAAGTGCAATGCTCCCCGTATTTGACCGGATGCTATCCCTGCCCGGGGGCGGTTTCCAGGTACTCTATATTACGCCACTCCGGGCACTGAACCGGGATATGCTCCAGCGTCTCGAATGGTGGTGCAAGGAGCTTGGTTTTTCTGTCGGGGTCCGTCACGGTGATACCACGGCAACAGACCGGAGAAAACAGGCCCTTTCGCCCCCAGACCTGTTAATCACCACGCCAGAGACCATCCAGGCACTGTTTATGGGGAAAATTCTCAGGAACCACTTGAAAAATATTCGTTTTGTGGTGGTGGATGAGATCCATGAACTCGCCGGCAGTAAGAGGGGAATACAGCTGGCCGTGGCTCTTGAACGGCTGGTCGAGTACGCGGGAGAATTCCAGCGCCTGGGGTTATCTGCGACAGTTGGCAACCCTGATGATGTCGGCCGGTACCTCTGTGGGCAGCGCCCGTTCTCGCTGGTAGAGGTCCCGGTCGCGAAACACCTCGAAATCGGCGTGGAATATATCGGGGACACCTTTGATCATCAGGCGGAATTGGTGGGTAAATCCATCGATGCCCATGGGTCAACCCTGGTCTTTACCAATACACGTGTCACGGCAGAAGCACTGGGGCATGTCCTGTATCCCCGTGGTGATGTCGAAGTCCACCATGGTTCACTATCAAAGGAGGTTCGGATAGAAGCCGAAGAGAAGTTTAAGGCCGGCAGGATCAAGGCGCTCATCTGCACCTCTTCAATGGAACTCGGGATTGATATCGGTCATGTGGATCATGTTATTCAATTTGGCTCTCCCCGGGAAGTAGCGCGGCTTGTCCAGAGGGTTGGCCGGGCCGGGCACCAGCTGAACACCGTCTCGAAGGGTACGGTCTTTGCTACCGGGTTTGATGACCTGCTCGAGTCGCTTGTTATTGCCAGGAAAGCGAAGGCAAACGAGATAGAGCCGGTCCACATCCCGAAAGACGCAGCCGATGTCCTCGCAAACCAGGTCGCCGCGATCGCAGTAGAATATGGTGAGATCCCGAAATCAAAAATCGGCGCCATTATCGGGAGGACCTCAGTCTTTTCAGCCGATCCGGACTTCCTTTCCCGGGTATGTGACCAGATGGAGGAACACCGGCTGATCAGGCTGGATGCGGACCGGGTGATCACGACGTCACGTGCCCGGCGTTACCTCGCAGGAAACCTTTCGATGATCCATGACGAACGGAAGATGCCGGTCTTCGACATGGTCTCACGAAAGACGGTTGGTACACTTGATGAGTCATTTGTTGTCGGGTGGATCTACACCGGTGCCGTATTTATCACCAAGGGTCAGCTCTGGCGGGTCCTTGATATTGAAGACGGGAGGATCACGGTGGAACCTGCGAAATTCTCAAAAGGCGAACTGCCTTCATGGGAGGGTGAGCAGATACCGGTCCCGTTCGAAGTCGCCCGTGAACAGGGGCGTCTCAGGAGGACACGGGATATTCGTGCATATTCGGGTGACTACGACGTCTCGCGCTATGCCTTAAGGTTCCTTTCAGAGATGGACAAAAACCGGTCTGTGATACCGACTGACGAATGCATCACCCTTGAAAATGCACCGGAAGGCGTCGTGTTGAACCTCTGTGCAGGCCATAAGGCAAATGAGGCCCTGGCACGCGTCCTGTCAATCCTCATTTCTGCACGGTACGGTACAACGGTCGGAATTGAGATCGATGCCTACCGGGCATTGATCCGCTTACCCTCGTCGATCAGGGCACCCGATGTGAAGGAGACGCTCATGGCACTTGAACCCGCCCACATCAGGGGAATACTCGGGATCGCTCTCAAGCGCACTGCCCTTTTCAAGTGGAAACTGGTCCAGATAGCGAAAAAATTTGGGGCCATCGACCCGGATGCAGATTACGAACGGCTCTCAATTCACCGTCTTACTGCGGTGTTTGACGACACCGTTATCCAGGATGAGGCATACCGCGAACTTTTCTCACTCTACATGGACGTGGACAGGGCCGCTGCAATTGTAAAAGAAGTCAGATCCGGAAAAATCCAGGTCCATACAGGACCGATAAGCATGCTCGGGGCAGAGGCATTGTTCTCCTCCTCGCGGGACCAGATACCCCCACCTACCGCAGACCAGGCGGTTATTTCCACCCTTAAACGCCGTCTCATGCAGCAGGAAGTATTTCTTGTATGTATGAACTGCCGAAAATGGAAAAGCAAGACTACGGTTGAGAGAGTGCCGGAAAACCCCGTATGCCCGGTATGCAATGCCCGCCTTATCGCCGTGCTCAAGCCCTGGGATGAACAACTCTATGCAGCAGCAAATAAACAGAAAAAGACAGATGAGGAACGGGCGGTTGAGATACGTTTGATCAGGAATGCGAACATCGTGCTTTCCAGTGGAAAACAGGCGGCCATCGCACTTGCAGGCAAGGGTGTCGGCCCCGAACATGCATCGAGGATCCTCGCGACGCTCTCTTCGGGCGATGCCTTTTACCGCGAGA
>CAIJED010000333.1 GCA_903819595.1 uncultured Methanomicrobiales archaeon
AAATTTATAGAGGATACTAACTTTTTTCTAATATACTATTCAAAAACATAGTGTTCATCCATGATGAAAGATCCCTCGTGTTATTTTTGTCCTGTTGAAGGGACCCTCGATGTTTTTGGTGGCAAATGGAAACCGCTGATTATCTGGTTCCTCCGAAAAAAGGTGCTGCGATTCAGCGAACTCCAGCGGAAAATTCCCGGAATAACAGATGTCATGCTGACCAAACAATTACGGGAACTGGAACACGATGGCATAATAAAACGGAAAGTGTACACCCAGGTCCCGCCCAAGGTCGAGTATTCCCTTACTCCATTGGGAATGACCCTTATACCGCTCCTCAACGCCCTCTGTGACTGGGCGATCGAGCATATGAATATCCCGATGATTGATGAAACTGATGATTGACCGGTGAATTCATCCTGCTACCAGGGCCATCCAGAGACCAGATCGTCCGGATACCATTCATTTTCGTCTATCAAAAGTCCCCGGTTAATGGTTTTTCCGAATGGCCAGTTACCGGAATTAACAGAATCTGGCCCAATAAAATCTCTCTTTTATTTATTCGAAAGTATTAAGTGCTGGAAAATAAAGTAATTTCAAACACGTTTGAAATAGAGTTGAGATGGAGCCATGAACGATACTAATCCTAACCAGGCCACCGAAACGGTGACTCTTCAGATTGGGGGTATGGATTGCACCTGCAATGCTGACCTGCTTGCCAGGAAACTGGACGCTCTCGACGGTATCCGGGGACATGAGATCACGCCGGTCACCGGCCAGGCCCGGGTCGTCTATGATCCCGCAATTGTCAGCGTTCAGGAGATTATCCGAACCGTTGCGGAAACTGGAATGACTGCCTTGCAGGTACGAAGCGATGGACGGAAGAGCACCTGGTGGCATGAGCCACAGCAACTGGCCCTCTACGGATGTGGTCTGATCGCCCTTTTTGCATTCATCGTGGGATACCTCGGTGCACCGCTTCTCTGGGTGAACGGCTTGTATCTCCTTGCCGTTCTTGTCGGGGTCTTCTACCCGGCACGGAAGGCGTTGATTGCGCTCCGTAACCTGACGCCGACTATCCACCTCCTGATGTTGATCGGTTCGGTCGGTGCTATGGCACTCGGACTCTGGGGCGAAGCCGCGGTTCTGATTTTTGTCTATTCGCTCGGCGACGTCCTTGAGTCCTATGCCGTGGACAAGGCCCGGGGAGCGATCCGGTCGCTGATGGCACTGGTGCCGAAGGAGGCGCTGGTCAGAAGAAACGGACGCGAGACGATCTGTTCAGTGGAGTCGATTGGCGTTGGGGAGGTCGTGATCGTCCGTCCGGGTGAGCGGGTCCCTGTTGACGGAACGGTTGTTGCCGGGTCTTCATATGTCAACCAGGCCGCCGTTACCGGAGAGCCGGTACCTGTGCGATGTGAATCCGGTTCCGATGTCTTCGCCGGGACGATCAACCAGAACGGGTCTCTTGAGGTCAGGGTCAACAGGCCGGCATCCGAGACGATGCTCTCGCGGATCATCCTCTCGGTCGAGGAAGCACAGGCCCGGCGGACCTCGTACCAGCGGTTTTCAGACTCCTTTGGAAAATGGTATACGCCGGCAATGTTCGTTCTCGGCGTACTCGTGGCCACCGTTCCGCCGCTTTTCTTCGGCGCCGAGTGGTACCCGTTCATCTACCGGGGACTGGTCGTTTTCGTCGTATCCTGTTCATGTGGCTTGGCCCTCTCGGTCCCCGTCGCAGTGGTGGGTGCGATGGCAAACGCCGCGAAACAGGGAACGGTATTCAAGGGCGGCTCTTATCTCGAAACCATCGACACGGTGAAGGTAATCGCCTTCGACAAGACCGGGACCCTGACGATCGGACGACCCACGGTCACTGACGTTATGACATTTGGCGATCTCGGGGAGGATGAGCTGCTCGATCTGGCGGGCTGCATCGAGTTACGGTCCAGCCATCCGCTGGCAGCTGCGATCGTTCGAAAAGCCCGCGAGAGTGGTAAATTCTCCTCTCGGACTGCTGAGAACTTTGAGGAGATTGCCGGGCAGGGGGTATCAGCCAGCATCGGAGGCCAGGCCTGGAGAATCGGCAGCCCCAATGCTCTAACCGGGCGTGGCGTCGATACCAGTGACGCTACGGAAACGATCGCCAGGTTTGAGAATGAGGGGCGGACTGTTGTTCTGGTCACCCGCGAAGGTTCACTCTCCGGTCTTATTGCGATCGCCGACGAAGTGCGGGCCGGTGCGATCGAAGCCCTGCAGCGCCTCTCCCGTGCCGGTGTCCGGACCGTGATGCTGACCGGGGATAACGAAAGGAGTGCGCAGGCGATTGCACGCCGTGTCGGTGTCGATGAGTACCGGGCCCAGCTCCTGCCCACCGATAAGGTCGACGTGGTACGGCAGCTCAGAGAGCAATACGGTGCGGTCGCCATGGTCGGCGATGGCATCAACGATGCCCCGGCAATGGCCGTTGCCGACGTCGGCATCGCAATGGGTGCGGCGGGCACGGACATCGCAATCGAGGCCGGAGATGTCGTACTGATGTCCGATGACCTTGGGAAGATCGCGTACGTCCGTGAGCTCTCCCACCGGACCGTTACCATAATCCAGCAGAATATCGCGGTCTCGCTGATCAATGTCGCGTTCATGGTCATTGCGGCCCTGCTCGGCTACCTTGGGCTGGTTACCGGCCTTCTCCTCAACGAGGCGAGTGCAGTCTTTGTGATCCTGAACGCCTTGCGGTTGCTGACATGGCGGAGCGCTGCTGAACCCAGGACCCCTGGGGAAGCTGAAATGATAACTTCCGATATTCCTGTTTCAGTGAAAACTGAGTCCGCTGCGGGCTGCTGTTCCTGTACCGGGCATGCGGGTGATGTGGTGCCCGTTATTTTAACAGCAGGCTCCGGTTGCTGCTCGTGCGGTGGACCAGAGACCCCCGTTGTTCCCGTGGTGGCAGGTGCGTGCTGTTCCGAGGTGGAACCTCCCAATCCGGCAGAAATTGTTACCGCACCCGCCGGGACCGGGTGTTCCTGCTGTGGCGAAGAACAAGCCCCGGATATTCCTCCATCAATCCCTGTCCCGAATGAGTGTAGTTGTTGTTGTGGAGGACCCGCCAGTGACGTTCCATCTCCAGATCCTCATCCAGGCAACGGGGCCGGACCCATCGGTCTTGTGACCGCGACGTTCCGGATCGAGGGGATCAGCTGCGGCTGCGAGGGCCAGATGATCGAGAAGAGGATGAAGTCACTTCCAGGGGTAACGGCGTATATGCTCAACCCGGTTACAAACCAGATGAAACTCACATATGATCCAAATGTGGTATCGGTCCAGGATATTGAGAAGTCTGTATCAAAAACGGGTATGAAAGCAGTACTATTGACTTCCAAATAACTTAACAGGCCAGGATGGTTGCCAAAAGGGACCGGGCCAGATCCAATAATTATTTTTTCTTACTGCTCTTCGGGGCGAATTTTTTCGCACATTCCTGACTTGTCAGGAGGGCTTCCCGCCCGCTAGCAGTAATTGAATAGATCTTCCAGTTCTTTTTTGGGCATGACGTGATCAGACCAGCGTGCTCAAGAACGCTCAGGTGGTATGATAGCCTGGAATCTGATATGTGGAGAAATTCAGTGAGTACGCATGGGCAGAGATCGCAGCAGTTGATCGCCCAGAGGATACTGAGCCGGATCTTATCAGACAATATACGATGAAATCCGACCTGTAATGCCATTTCCTTCGCTGAAGGTAATACCGCCGTTAGCTTATCCAGACCTCCTATCTCTGCTATCGCGTCGGCTACCTCGGCTGGAAGAGTCTCCTCTTCGTTACGCGACGGGATGATGTCAGGGCTCCTTGCCATTAAGAGGCATTTGTCGACGGATTATTTTAACCTGTGTAGGTATACATAGTGGGTTTTTCATTTGGCAATGTGATCCCGGTCCGGGCTATTGCTGACGATAGATATTATAGGATAACAAATTGCGTGCATTTCATATGTCCCAGATATGAGGAGACACCTCAAAATTTCAAATGACATGCATCAACTTCAGGATCAGCTGAATTGCAAATATCCAGAGAATCACCCCGAAACCCGCCTTGATATACCCGCTTGAGATCTTCACCATGCTTCTTGCACCGATTGTTGCTCCGATAAAGACCGCGATTGCACAGCCGGCGATCAGCGGAATATCAAAGCCCCCACTTGTCAGGTGACCGAATACACCAAAGAGGGACGAGAAGATAACGATAAAACTGACCACACCCGCGGAATTTTTTGTTGGATAACGGCAGAGGAATATCAGGAAAGGCACAATCAGGATCCCACCGCCAACACCCAGCAGTCCTGATAAAATACCCACTGCGAAGCTGAATACGACGATAAGTGCGTACATCTGCTGGGAATAGTGAATCAGGCATGTGCCCTCAGGGGTTGATTTCTCCCAATATGTGTAGATCATCCGCCCTCCTGCACCTACGAGGAAGATGACGAACAACCACATCAGGAGCACGGGGTTGATATACGCGGTAATCGCCCCGCCAAGGAATGCACCCAGGCAGATTCCCGGTACAAACCAGAGTGCGAATCTGATGTCCACCAGGTTGGACCGGTAGTATACTATCGCTGCAGATAGTGCCGTGATGAGATTGAGCACCAGCGAAGTTGAAATCGAGGTTAGTGCCGCATAACCTAAAAGAAAAAGTATTGGTGTATAGAGTGACCCACCCCCCTGCCCGAACATCGAGAAGATGATGGAGACGATGAAGACCGCAACGATAGCGATCAGGAGGGTGCTGTCCATGTCACACCGGGTTATTGCATGCCCTTAAGGACGTTGACCCAGGTCTGATTATAGTCTGAACAGGGAATACACTCTGGTTTTCCATCCACCATCCGGACATACCGTTCGAAGACGTACTCCCCGCATTTACTGCATTTCATCTTCGCAAACGACCCTTTCGGGCGGCTGAAGGTGAAATCCGGAAGTTTTTCAATCTTGAACATATCACTTTCAGAGGCATTCATGACCAGGTCAACAACTTTCTTCACGACATCTGCAGGGACCTGCGATGGTTCAATTCCTTTCTTCCGGTACACGAAGAACTCCTGTTTTCCGAGCTCGTCCTGGAATTCCGATTTCAGATATACACGGATCGCACCTTTTCCCGGGACGAACAGGATACAGGCAACTTTTCCGTAGTTGAGCCGCTCCATCATCAGTTTGCCATAGGTACATCCGGTAACCGCCATGAACCCGTCAATCATGCAGGTCTGGGGGTGCCCGACACCCATTTCCGACAGTCCAAACGCACCGTGGTCCCCGATATGGGAAATCCCCAGTTCCCGCATGGCGATCTGTCCCATCCGGTACCCTATCGGCATGAACGGGCAGATGTGACCGTGGAAGTCCCAGACCCATTGCGGAATTTCAACTTTTCCTGAAGTTGTCATGGAAGATACCTCATCGTACTTGCTATAAATAATTTACCGGGGTTGAATCAGGGTAAGGGTAATCCGGCAGGACAAAGTGATATCTGGTCGCAAATGAGTGATAAAGGAATGGTGTGGTTTGTGTATTTTCTTTGAAAAATATACTAGTTGACTTCTATACGACCAGTTCAGGGTGATGACTAACATATCAAACCAGGATAAGGGGTTCAATCATCTAATTCAGGCCGGACCATACCACAACTTAAACAATACCAATGATTACCAAGAAATTTCCCTTCCCTACGAATGTACCCTCTTGCCATCCTTTCACCACACTTCGGATGAGGGCATCGGGGCGCGATACGTCCTGAAATATACAAATAATGTATACATCATCAAAATAAAAACAAAGCGTATAATAGACCTTTTTGGTTAAAACGACTCACAAAATAGTTGGGATTTGACTTCTAACATATAGCGCCCCGGCCGGGATTTGAACCCATCAGAACTTGGAATAGAAACTTTTAACAAAAGTCACTGCCACCTGCATTACGAAAAAAAGTAAACAAAGTCCGTACGATCGCATCATACACGGGAATAACCGGGTGATAATATCATGCGGGCATTATCCGGTCCTGTGAATTACCGGTGACCTGTGGCATCCGGCAAATCCCCATGATACGACCAAAATAACCTGCCTGAGACGTACATATTCAGGAGAGGGCATCACCTTCCGGACCTAAACGAACACTTAAATAATCTGGTAACCTCGTTCAATTTATCAGAAAACAAGAGGACTGGTGATGAACATGAAAAGAGAATTCATCGTAGTATTCGTATGTCTATGCCTGGCATTTGTCCTGATTGCCGGATGTACCACGCCCGCAACGACACCTGCTGCTCAACCCGCGACTCATGCGGTGACCCCGGCCGTTTCGGGGGTACCAGACCTTGTCGGGAACTGGTCAGGGACATCCAGAGGGTACGTGGATACATCAGGGTACCAGGTCGTTGATGATGCCATTCAGATGAACATTGTCGAACAGACTGACCGCCTCTTCAAAGGCCAGCTCTTCTTCCCGTCAAACGGGACCGTGAAAACGAAGGAGTTTGCCGGTATTCTTGGTGCTGACGGGAAGACCCTCAGGACCGTAGAGTACCCGGGCGGGTTCAGTGACGGTATTGTCATATCAGCCGATGAGCTGCAACTGATCTTCAGGGATCAGGCCACTCCGTCCACCATCACGATCGATTCTCTGAAGCGGTCAACCGGTTCCGGCCAGCTGGCCACACCGACCGTTCAGCCGATGCCCGACCTTACCGGGAAATGGAACGGGACTGCGACTGGCTACATCGACACATCCGGGTACCAGGTCACCCGGGATGTCGTAAGCCTCAATGTCACCGGCCAGACAGACCGCCTCTTTACGGGGCAGGTCAGCTTCGTGATGAATGGAACCCTCGAAACCAAGGACTTCGCCGGGGCGCTGGACCGCGACGGAAAGACCTTCAGGACCGTGGAGAGTCCTGACGGGTTCAATGACGGGGTGATACTATCTGCTGACGAGATCGAGCTCACCTTCAGGGACAATGCCGATCCGTCCAGGATAGTCATCGACTCGTTGAAGCGGTCAACAGCGACCAGCCAGGTAGCCACCCCGCCTGTCCTGTCGATGCCAGGGATTGTCGGGAACTGGTCAGGGATTTCCAGAGGTTACATGAAAACCGCATCCGGTTACCAGGTTATCCAGGGCACTATGACGATGAAGGTCACCGGCCAGACAGACCGGCTCTTTACGGGACAGGTCGCCTACGTGGTGAACGGGAGCCCGGTGACCAAGGACGTTGCCGGTGTCTTTGGTCGTAATGGGAAGACCATTGAGACGGTGGAATATCCGGGCGGGTTCAGTGACGGGGTCGTCATCTCTACCGATGAGATACAACTAATCTTCAGGGACCAGGTGAACACGTCGACAATTGCGATGGATACGTTCAGGCGGGCAACGTAGGGATCAACAACGGGAGGGACGGACCCCTCCGTTTTTTTCCGGGGAAGAAGTATGGGCATGATGGACGCTTGGTAATTCAGGGGGATGGGAGAGGAATACCAAAGGACAATATTGGTGCCGTCAGGTGTTTTTGATAGAGAAAAAGATGCGGGGCTTTTACAGCAATTGAATCCCAACATCCAGGTAATCGATTTTGTCCCTATGGTAACCATGGATTTCCATGCAAAAATAGTCGTCATGCCGAAAGTACGATCGGAAGGACCCGCATTAAATAATCTTTTATCGATTCGGTTTCATTTTACACCCCACAATTAGTTGTAAATCAAATTTTAGGGGTCAATATATAATCCTTGCTGGTTCCCAGCTGCTTTCACAATCCTCTGATAGTTCTCCTCAGGAATTATTCGCATCGCGGTCCTGATCGACCCTGACCACATCACCTTGTTTCTGACCAACGACATCTCCGGCACCAGCGGTTTGAATGGGACCGGTCCGGCAAAAACCCAGGCCATCTTCAGCCTAATCCGGAGCGGAAAAGACTTCATTGCAAAGGACTTTTGGGGTGATAAACAAGGGTGGTCCCCCCTCATAGGCCACGGGAGTTAATGCCAAAATCAATGTCCGGTTGAATATCAGAACCTTTTTCGTTCTTCAATAAAAATGAGACTATTTAATAGGCATCATTTATGAAACTCACCGATAACGAAATCCGGGATATCAACCGGTACCTGAAATCCGGAAAACCCCTCCCGGATTCCTACCGGTTTCTCCTTTTTGGCGACAAACGTGAAGTTGAACTTATCTGGAATGGCAAGACCAACGAAGTATGCAATGTCGTTCTCCCGTTCCAGATCATCGAGCAGGTAGATGAGCCCCGGAAGGAGAAGGACACAAAGATCCAACAAACATTATTCGATATTGATGACTGGGGCCGGCAGCTCAAGGGCTGGACGAACAAGCTGATCTGGGGTGACAACAAGCTGATCCTTTCCAGCCTGAAAAACGGCCCGCTCCGGGAGGAGATCGAGAAGCAGGGCGGCATCAAATTGATCTACATCGATCCACCGTTCGATGTCGGGGCGGACTTCTCGATGAACATCGAGATCGGTGACGAGACGCTCACAAAAGAACCGGGAATTTTAGAAGAGATAGCGTACCGGGACACATGGGGCAGAGGGGCGGACAGTTTCATCGCGATGATCTACGAACGGCTGGTGCTGATGCGGGATTTGCTCGCAGAGGATGGCAGTATCTATGTACATTGCGATTGGCGGGTGAACAGTTTCATCAGGCAAGTATTAGATGAAATTTTTTCTAGTGAGAATTTTGTTAATGAAGTCATTTGGCACTACAAAACATTTCAAGGTCAAACTCACCGATATTTTGCAAAAAAACATGACATTTTGTTGTTATATTCAAAATCAGAAGAACACATTTACAATCAACAATTTGATACAGAATTTGAGGATACAATTGATTCAAAACGTTGGGCTTCGTTTCTCAACGAAAATCATCAAATCCTTGGCGATAACATGCCCACACATGATTCGCGATTCATTCGCTATCTGAATAAATGGAAAAAACAAAACGGGAGAGATCCTTCTCCAGATGATATTGTTTTTGAAGTACTTGGTCAACCAATTGATTCTGTTTGGAATCTTAAAGGGTTAGATCCAAAATCGTTAGAGAAAGTTGGCTATCCCACCCAAAAACCCGAAGCCCTTCTCGAACGGATCATCAAAGCCTCCTCCAATGAAGGCGATCTCGTTGCCGACTTCTTCTGCGGTTCCGGTACTACACTCGCCGTAGCTGAAAAACTCGGCCGGAAATGGATCGGCTCCGATCTCGGCAAGTTCGCTATCCATACAACCCGCAAGCGAATGATTGGTGTCCAGCGGGAGATGATGAACGCTAAAAATGACTTCAGGGCATTCGAAATCCTTAACCTCGGCAAGTATGAACGCCAGCACTACATTGGCGTCAATGCAAGCCTCCGCGACGAAGAGAAGAGGAAACAGCTTGAGAAGAAAGAGCAGGACTTTGTTGATCTGATCCTCCGGGCATACCGGGCAGAGCCCGTCAAGAACTTCACCACGTTCCACGGCAAGAAAGCGAACCGCCTCGTTGCGGTTGGTCCCGTCAATCTGCCTGTCACCCGGCTCTTTGTTGAGGAAGTCATCAGTGAATGCCGGCAGAAGTACATCACCAAAGTCGATATCCTCGGCTTCGAGTTCGAGATGGGACTCTTCCCCGCCGTGCAGGAAGAAGCAAAAGCAAAAGGCATCGATCTCGCCCTCAAGTACATCCCCCGCGAAGTCTTCGACAAACGGGCAGTCGAGAAGAACCAGGTAGTCTTCCACGATGTCTCGTACATCGAAGTCACCCCGCACTACAAAGGAAAGTCAGTGGCAATAGAACTCACCGATTTCTCCGTTCATTACCAACAGGACACCATCGCGAATGCAGCCGCCACACTCAAGGATGGCACAAACAGAATCGTGGTCGAGAACGGCCAGATCATCAAGGTGATCAAAGAGAAGAGCGGCGTTGTCCGCCATATCCAGCTCACACAGTCCTGGACCGACTGGATCGATTACTGGTCGGTGGACTTCGACTTCGAGAGCAAACAGGAGATCATCCGGATCAAAAACACGGACCAGGAATATGAAGAGCATTGGACTGGCGATTACATCTTCGAGAACGAATGGCAGTCCTTCCGGACCAAGAAAGACCGGAGCCTCGAACTCAAAAGCATCTCCAGGGAATGCACGCCGGGCAGGAGGAAGATTGCCGTCAAAGTCGTCGATATCTTCGGCAACGATACCATGAAAATAATCGATGTGAATATCGGAGGTAGATGATGGCAAAAATCAATGTCCTCAATAAAGAAGTAGCTGTGTACGTCCAGAACGATGAGGACTACATCTGCATCACGGATATTGCCCGGTATAAGAATGCTGACAACACGGATGATCTTATCAGGAGCTGGATCCGGAACCGCAACACCATCGAGTTCCTCGGTATCTGGGAGCAACTCAACAACCCGGATTTTAATCCCGTCGAATTCGACGGGTTTAAAAAACAGGCCGGGCTCAACAGTTTTACCCTTACGCCAAAACAATGGATCGAAAAAACCAATGCCCGGGGGATTGTATCAAAACCGGGACGGTATGGAGGCACTTTTGCTCATAAGGATATCGCATTCGAGTTCGCCTCGTGGATTTCCGTCGAATTCAAACTCTACCTTATCAAGGAATTCCAGCGTCTCAAAGAAGACGAGCGCAAACAGCTTGGCTGGGACATCAGGCGTAACCTCGCGAAGATCAACTACAGGATTCAGACGAACGCGATCAAAGAGAACCTGATCCCCGTCGAACTTAAAAAAGCACAGATTAACCAGGTGTATGCATCTGAAGCCGATCTCCTCAACATGGCGCTCTTCGGGCACACCGCGAAAGAATGGCGGGATAATAACCCGGACAAAAAGGGGAACATCCGGGATTACGCCGACATATCACAGCTGGTCTGTCTCTCCAACCTTGAAAACCTGAATGCTCATTTCATCAGTGAAAAACTCCCCCAACAGGAGCGTCTGGTAAAACTGAATGCTATCGCCATCCACCAGATGACCCTGCTCACACAGGATAACAACCTCAAACTCATCAGCGGGGGAAAATAACATGGCGCTCCATCCCGGTTTCCCCACCGATCCCTATGTGGTGCTCGACCCGTCAATCCGGTGGTTCCCGGCGGATGAGACCCTCCGAACGCAGGGGGTGGAAAAACTCCTCCCCCCACTTGTTGCCGAACTCCGTAAGAGAGTAAAGGCATGGCGTGACAGAGGATACGAAGGTGCGAGTGCGACAAGTGCCGCCCTCCTGAACTGGTGGTTTGCCACCGATCACTATGATGAGCAGGCGGACGGTACATTAACACAATTCCGGTATTACTTCGCCCAGCGTGAGGCGATTGAGACCATTATCTTCCTCCACGAGATTGCACAGATCAAGGACAAGTATGATCTCCTCAGGTACGATAGTTCCGGAATACTTACTGCGAGTAGATTTCAGGAATCCTGGAACCGGTACGTTATCAAGATGGCAACCGGCAGCGGCAAGACAAAAGTGATGAGTCTCCTTCTTGCGTGGAGTTTCTTCCACAAGACCTACGAAGAAGATTCAAAACTGTCCCGGAATTTCCTCCTCATCACTCCCAACATCATCGTGCTCGATCGGATACGGGCAGATTTTGATGGCCTGAAGATCTTTTTTTCCGATCCCATCCTGCCAGAGAACGGTTATGCCGGGCAGGACTGGAGGAATGATTTCCAGCTCACTCTCTACATCCAGGACCACGTCCACATCACACGAAAGACCGGCAACATCTTCCTTACAAATATTCACCGGGTTTATGACAGCAATAACAAGGAACCCTCGTCCGATGATGAGGACATGATGGAATATTTCCTTGGAAAAAAGCCGGTTGGCGCAACCACCGATTCAAAACTTGATCTCGGTGACATTGTCCGGGATATCGAAGAACTGCTGGTCATAAACGATGAAGCACATCATGTTCACGACGAGAAACTCGCATGGTTCAAGTCCATTCAGGATATTCACAACCGGCTCCTCCAGAAAGATGGTAGGCTCGCGATGCAAATCGATGTTACTGCGACCCCGCGCCAAATCAATGGTGCAATCTTCGTCCAGACGATATCGGATTACCCTCTTGTAGAGGCAATCTCCCAGAACATCGTTAAACACCCGGTACTACCCGACGCTGCGAGCAGGGCGAAGCTCAAAGAGAGGAAGAGTTCGAAGTATTCTGAAAAATACGAGGACTATATCCACCTCGGCTATCTCGAATGGAAAAAAGTCTACGATGTGCACCAGAAACTCGGGAAGAAAGCCGTGCTCTTCGTGATGACTGACGATACGAAAAACTGCGATGAAGTCGCCCAATATCTCGAAAACCGATATCCTGAATTAAATGGTGCCGTGCTCGTCATCCACACAAAAAACAATGGTGAGATATTCGAGTCAAGTTCCGGGAAGAAGAACGATGAACTGGACCGGCTCCGCAAAGCGGCAAATGAAATAGACTCGCCCGAAAATCGGTATAAGGCAATAGTATCCGTTCTCGTACTAAAAGAAGGGTGGGATGTGAAA
>CAIJED010000334.1 GCA_903819595.1 uncultured Methanomicrobiales archaeon
AATCGGAGGTATCCAGATTAGTAACCTGCCTGCATTTTCCCGTATTCCGATTAAAGAGATGGTGGAATCGGTCAAGAACAGCGGCGAATTAATTATCCGTGGCAAAGGGTCAACGGTGTATGGTCCTGGCGAAGCAATTGCCACCCTTGTGAAGACGATCCTTGGAGATGAGAACCGGATCCTGACGGTATCGGCGTACATAAGAAGAGAAGTCCACGATATTGGGGACGTCTGTATCAGCGTCCCGGCGCGGGTGAACCGCAGTGGAGTATTCCCGGTTACCATCAAAATTGATGAGTCTGAAGTGATCCAGTTCCGGGAGTCTGTCGAAAAGATACGGACGGCTACCCAGCAGGTGCTTGATGCACTGGAAAAGGAAAATGCCTCCGGCAAATTCTGAAAATTTGAATAAAGCCGCCTTTTATGAAATTAATTAAAAATAATTGAGATTCTGTTGATGAATTCTTACCGTTACATCAGGGTAAGTTCAATAATCTCTGCCCGCTCGACACCTTTGAGGCCGCCAAGTTTCGCTTCAACGGCATCTGTCTCGCCGCCCTGATCGGTGACCACTACGACAAGTTTCAAGGCCTTCAACCCAAAGCCTATTGGTTCCTCCACAATCTGTTGTACGCCCGGGAGGACCGATTTAATCTCCCCTTTGAGCGCCTCAAGGTCAACTTCCGGTGATTCCGGCATTACCCTGAGGATTAGGGCGACGTCTCCCATTGCTTATGGTCCCCCGAAACCGCACTTTGGACATGTATAGGGGATACTCTGCTCTCTACACCGATAGCATCTCTTGATGCCGTAACCACACGAAGGGCATCCAAACTCTGTAGCGCCATCTTCTGCGAGCGGGGCACAGCAGGATGTGCATTTCTTGTCTGTCATGGTAACTCCTTAGATTCCTTATAACTTCTCTTTTTAAACAATTAAAAGGTTGTACTGATCCGCGTACCTGCAACCATTTCTCCACGGAGTAATGACTGGAGTCTTGTAATTTTTCTTCCGTTCATGATCAGTGTCTTAATCCCATGGTCAAGGACAAAGCGCGTGAAATCAGGGTCCAGTTCTTCGCAATCCTTGGGAGCCGTAACCTCTTCCAGGAGAGCACCCCTGTTTATAATACCATCAACCGATTTCAGGACCACCAGGTCAAGCCCGAGACGGTACGCAACCCATGCAGCGATGGTATCTGACGTGATATCCCAATGGTGAGGAAGCGGGTCTTCTTTTTGCATCTGGACATACGGGAGCCACACAGTAGGGCACCATGGAACCTTCAGGTCCGGGCTTGTTCCAAATCCATGGGAGGCAATATACCAGCCATACTGCTCCATCCCGAGAATTGCCATCCAATGGCTCTCGTTGTCCTGGATATGGAATGTCCGGACGAGATTTGCGAATGGTCCACCGCCGGGAATTACCAGTACGGGGCAGCGTGCTGCCAGGAGAGCACGGGCGATCCCGGGTACCTGGTCAACCAGGCTCCCGCCGATTTTCATCACGAAAGGCCCCTTCATCGGTAAAGATCTATATCGTTAAGTTATTAAAACCGGGCTGCAATCAGAAAGAGTGAAGCTATTTGCGACATTCCTTCTTTTCTGCCTTATAATTCCCTGTGTTCAGGCCCTCACTATTTCCGAATTTTGTCCTGACACGTACCTGAAGAACGATCCCGACGAATATGTGGTCCTTTCCGGGGTGGGTAGCCTGGATGGAATCATGGTTTCAGATGGCGAGGGAAGTTATCGTTTCCCACCAGGATCGAGGATCGACGGTCAGACCACGGTTGCATATGATGGTATGGCATATGCAGGTGTTCACAGCCGGATGCCGGATTTTGAGTTCTACAATTTCTCCCCTGATATTCCGGATGTAATTCCCTCCGGACCTTTCCGACTTGCCAATGCAAAGGATGAGCTGATGCTCTATGACCATGATACGCTGCTACAGAAGGTGTCGTGGCCCGCGGATGTCAAACCAAGGGAAGGACAGGTTCATTGCATGGAAAACGGAATATGGGACGCCCGTGTGTTTATGCTGGGACAGTCCCGTTTTGTTCCTGTGAGCTTTACTAATGTTCCTGGTGCCTGTTTTGTATCGCCTGACTGTTCGCTCGAATTGTACGAGAACTGTATCAGCCAGGCGAAGCATGAAATCCTTGTGAATGTTTACGAATTTTCCAGTCAAAAAATGGCTGATGCACTTATTGATGCCAGAACACGGGGAGTAAATGTTTCGGTCCTGCTGGAAGGCGGACCAGTAGGAGGGATATCCCCGGAAGGAAATGCCACTTGTGACCGGATGACCAGGAATAATATTGCTGTCTATCGGATGGGGACGACAGGTGACAGCCATGCTCCATACCGTTACGACCACGCCAAATATATCGTGGTGGATTCGTTGTACCTCTTCATCACCAGTGAAAATTTTAAAGCGGACGGGTTTCCTTCGGAGGGAAAATCCGGAAACAGGGGCTGGGGTGTATGCCTTATCGACCCCGGGATTGCGACCTATTTTGGGGAGGTATTCCGATCAGATCTTAATGGGAAAGGTATCAGCCCCATGAGAGGGAGAGCAGGGCCACAGGAACCCGGGGGGACCCTTCTTCATACAAAGGAATTCTCACCCCTGCGGTTTGAGGGTGCGACAGTCACCCCGGTGCTGGCCCCCGACACCAGTTACCTGATCACGGATCTCCTGCGGTCTGCCACCAGCGAGATCGATATCGAGCAGGCATACATCAGCAATGAATCTAAGGGAATTCCAAACCGGTACCTCGCCGACGCAATCGATGCATCACACCGTGGTGTCCATGTAAGAATCCTGCTCGATTCCTATTGGTTTAACACGGCAGGTGAAGACGATAACGATGAGATGATGGCTTATATCAACCAGGTTGCGGCCTCTGAACATCTCCCGCTGGAGGCCCGGTGTGCAGAACTGGACAAGAATGAACTGGAAAAAATTCACAATAAGGGAGTCATTGTTGACAGAAAAAATGTCCTGATCAGCAGCATCAACTGGAATTATAATTCTCCGACGTTCAACCGCGAGGCCGGGGTTATTATCGATCAGCCAGATGCGGCGCAGTATTACAGGGATGTATTTGAAGATGACTGGGGACAGTCCACGGCAACTGGTAAAAACCCGGATGCAACGGCGGAATACCTTAAACCAGGGATAGCGGTCATCGTGATTACACTGCTGGTAATATTATACTGGCAACGAAAAAAACAGTGAAATACTAACTGATTGCTAATGATGAGATACGTCACATGCGAATAGTCAGGTCAGTCAACTCCAAAGTCTGCGTCGATGGTTCCCAGTTGAAAGAGTTCCTGCTTGACGAACCGCTGACATTAGAATTTTTAACGTTCCTCGAAAATTTCGGATCGGTCCGGTATCTCCCCCACATGAAAATGCCCTACTTTTCTTTCGAAAAGGCGGATTTCATCTCTGTCAAAGGTTTTGTAGGGGACCCCTGTGTTGATGTCCGTTACCGGAAGGAATTCCAGGACCTGACCGCGGACTATTTTCATCTCCTCCTGTATTACTTTCGCGAAGGCAAAGAGGGGATTGAAAAACTGCGAGCTATCGGGATAACAATACAGAAAAAAATCGATGCCCGCCAAAATTCAGACCGGGAAAAGGTTGAATAATCCACCTGATCAAACCTAAAATCCCGAATATTGTAGGCACATGAAATATCAGATCTCAACATATGCTTGATAGTTTTAGTAATTCTCGGCAATAAGGCCATAGAATTTGTCAAACTAATGCTTTAATGTGCCTATAATATAATAG
>CAIJED010000335.1 GCA_903819595.1 uncultured Methanomicrobiales archaeon
AATTTCCCGGTTTAATAATCGGAGGCGGCGATCACAAAATCCCCAGGTTATGTATAGCATTATGAAGTTTATAATGCCCAGAAAGGCCAAAAACGGGATACTTCAACAAAGTCTGGCACAACGATCCCCTTCGCGGGTATTCAACGCTCTTTTACAAAAAAGATTTGATACTGGCTACCCCGGGGTTCGCAAAGGAATTCCCCTTAATTCATCCGATTAAACAGCGATCAAATCCCACAAAAAATTCCCAGAAATTAGTCAGTCTACACCTGATTTCCAAGCCTGCCCCAATCCAGGACTCATCATCTCGTCAGGACATGACGCAGAACGTCCCTGGGTAAAAGGTCCTACCTCAAAGGACACAAGGCGAACTACCTATGATCCTCTGGAATTCAATAAAGGCCAGGAAACCCCGTGCCTGCAGATGCCTTATGGTTGATAAGGGAAAAACCGAGGGGTAATAGAGGATTACATTATCGATGTGAAAAGTGGCACAGGTTTAGTAATTGGAGACCAATGATCGAGGTAAAACCACCCCACCACTTATTTTTCCAGTATTTCATTGGAATTGGGGGGGAACAGGATTGCCGCAATGTTAAAGAAAAGATGTGTCGGAAAAAATATTGCCATCCAATTTAGCAACTTGAACAGAACGGACACAAACTGCTTCCTGCGTCGATTACCGTCGTTTGCCCGGCGATGACTGTAACCGTATCACAGTAATACACACGACCGCTCTCTTCATAGGCAACCTTTATTGTATAGGAGCCAGGAGGGACCTTGTTCTCCCAGTATGCCGGAGTGGTACCGATATCGTAATGCCAGCGACCATTACATAACGGATCGATTGGGTCATAAAAATTTGACCGTAAACTTATTAAGTCTCCTTCCTCGGCCCCACGAATAATAAGGCCCCCCAAGGTTGAATTTGATTTCCCGGTGACTGAAGTAACTCCGGCTGGCTGTTGTTGCGGTACGGGGGTAATCGGGGGATAGTAAACCGGTAAATTTGTCTGGTACACGTAAGAATTAAAAAAACTGGTCGAACTGGGTTTGTAAAAAAATACGTTCGACGAGGGTGGGGTGATAATCGTATAGAATTCCGGATGCGCATACTGAGGTGCTGCCTTCGCCGTATCAGAGGTACCGGAGTTCCCCTGGGGAGCCGCCGATGTGCCCCCGTTCTGGGTAAATAACTGGATATTCTTCCCAAAGTCTACAGTTCCTGCGGCTACCGTTGCCATCAATCCCATGCACATGAGGACCATCAATGCCAAACATACAACTGATTTTTTACTACCTCTCATTCCCATCATCTCCTTATCCCGGATCTCGTTCCCATGCTGAATAATAAAGATTATTCACACAGGCCTGTTGTATTCATTACAGATCTGCAGATGCCCTGTCGCAACTGGTCAGGTATGATATTCTATAGTTATGATACATCACGCAACAGGCATATATCTTTTTATGGAGCACCTGCCCGCTGCCATTCGCACTTATCGCTGCCGTTCCTGGCTCATCCCTTGTTAACCTGCAGTTCTCAAGGGATCCCCCTCCTACCGGCAGGGACCATAGATAACAGCAACCAGACAGAAATAGTCCTTCTCACTTTTCAACGGATCAGGACAGCAAAAATGGGACCACACTATCCAATCATTACCGGCTTTCATGCCTGTGACACAGTCGGCAGGCAACACCTTCGCATATCAGCAATATCCGATGACCCCGGTCTTCCAGGTATTCAGGGCTGATGTCCCACTTGTTGTGGTTCCACCTGAAACAAATAGAGGCTGGGTATTTGGAATGGAAACAGGCGGGTTCATTCCAGGAATATACTGAACCACCGTAACGGGCTGCACAACCGGACCCGTTTTTGTCTGTCCCGTTGTCGTAGTTGGGGTACCATTCTGATCAGCCGATAGCAGGTCACTCACACTAACCGGTCCGGTTACGTGGATCATTTCCTGTTTTAGCCAGGTGCTCTCCTGGCCCCACGAGAAAGATGTTGAGGTACGGTAATTCACATCTGCACTGCCCTGCCTCATCGTCAGCTTCACCGAATAATCACCGGGCGATGTATAG
>CAIJED010000336.1 GCA_903819595.1 uncultured Methanomicrobiales archaeon
TATTATAGAGTCCATTCCCGGTTTCAGCACAGGATTCTTCTTCAATGATGTTTGCTGCAGTTGCAGAAAACGTGCTTCCAACTGCAGAATTCCCCGCTTCATCATGATCGTCATGGTCATCATGATCGCCGCGGAACTCAAGCCACACCGCACCCGAAGATCAGGAACGGTAGATATCCGGGTTGAACTGGTACGCATTGGTACGACGTTTGACACCGTGGCCGATCTCGTCATCGGTGGTCACGGTCCGGTCCATGAAACTGATCGCGGGACATTTATCGAGATGCCCTGAGTACACAGTCTCTCTGCTCTTGTACCCGTGAAAGACCCGGTGGACCGCCTGGCAGGGATAGTTCATGATGGCCTGGAGCTGCAGGATGGTAAACTCTCCATCACAACGCCACTGGATGACGACCGCATTTCATCCTCCACCGTATCAACCGTTTGTTCCTTTCATCAGGTCGCAGAGTTTCTTGATCGCCTGGTAACTGGTCCTCCCAGTTAGGTAAGCGTTAATGTCACGAACAACTGCAGTCCTGACCTGGCCACTCTGTTTTTATCCCTTGCACGTTTCACCCAAATTTTGAATTGCTTCACTCCATTTCTGAATGAGTCGCCGGTTCCCGTTCTTTCAGAAATAAGGTGATCGAGGAACATGACACACGGTTCGGGGGACGGTGAGATCCTCATTTTTTTCGGTTCAAAAAAACCGGACCTGGGAACAGGACGCCGATCTCCACTAATTGGGAATGACGTAATAGACTGCCCCTGTACCACTCAATGGAAAACCGGAAAAAATTTAAATATCGGCAGATTCATCAGATTTTTTTTAATTTCCTACTCAATTGATCGGCAATTATATCATCGCAAAAAAAGATCTCTTTGTCATATGAAGAAAATACTTATACTGGCATGCGCAGTCCTCGTCCTTGCAATTCTGCTGACGGGTTGTACCAGTCAGCCAGTACCACCCGTACCTGTAGCCACCCCGGTGGTGACAACCGCAGTACCGGTAGCCACGGTCACCCCTGGTATCTCATCCTCATTCCCTACCGGAGTGAACTGGCGGTTATTTTCATATAGTGATGGCATCGGTGGAATGGCCAATGTAATTGGAGAACAGCCTGTCACAGCCCTGTTCAGATCTGACGGGACAGTGACAGGGTCTTCCGGTTGCAACCAATACACCGCCGGTTACACAACAAGTGGATCTTCGATACAGGTCACCAATGGTAGTTCAACAGGGATGGCCTGTATTCCGGCAGTTATGGGCCAGGAATCCCGTTATATTTTATTAATGGCGAATGCAACAACATACTCCGTCAACGGCGACACGATGGTATTCTTCGACCGTTCAGGGAAGGCAACCCTTGCATACAAGCGGCCTTTGGAGGGTGCAGTCAACCAACCTGTAGCATCACCGGTTGTTGGTTCATGGGACCTGCAAACCTACTATAACGGGAACAATGCAGTCGTGTCAGTGCTGCCTGGTAGTAATATTTCCGCAGTTTTTAGTCCTGATGGAAAAATAAACGGTTTATCGGGTTGTAATGAATACTCTGCCCTGTACTCGCTACATGATATCACACTAGGTATAAGCCAGGTGAAAACGGCGAAGAAAGCATGCGATCCCGATCTCATGACACAGGAAAATCAATACCTGGCGCTGCTGGAACGTGTGAATACCTACGAAACGAAAGGTGACCAGATGGTCCTGATAACGGCCATGGGACAAAAAGTTCTCACCTTCAGGAAGGGAATAGCCGGTGCCGATACACCATCTCTGCAATTGACACCCTCGCCATTCACCGGAACCCTGACTGGTACATGGGCTCTCAAATCATATACTGACGGGAAAGGTGGGTCGGTCGCGGTCATGACGGGCTCCCCGGTCACGGCAAAATTTAATGCAGACGGGAGCCTTTCAGGGTCTGCAGGGTGCAACCAGTACAGCACAACGTATTCGATAAGTGGTGCAAGTATCAGTATCAGCCAGACCGCTGCAACAAAACAGTCTTGTGATCCAGAAACAATGGCACAGGAACACGCATACTTAACACTCCTTCCGGTTGCGGGAAAGTTTGCGATCTTTGGAGATTCCATGGTATTATATAATTCCAATGGCCAGGTCCTTCTGAATTACAAGGCTGCCTGAAGGTGCTAAACGACCAGGAACTAAATATCTCTCTTTTTTTCCGACAACCGATTTTCGGACTCCGGATTTGAGTATCGATCGAATTTTTCCCCATGCTTTTCGGGTGTTGATGCGATACCCGGCGGCGATGTGCCGGATAGGACCGGGAAACGGCCACGTCCGGGTACCCTTCTCATCCAGGGATCCCATGGGTCATTTTTTTGTACACCTGATGAAAAATTGAAAGGTATAACCTTCCCGGGCTCCTATAACAATATACAATCCGGGTCCGGAGGCAGGAGATAGACATTCAAACGACAGACGATCTGGCGGTAAAACCATTTTTAAAATGGGCCGGCGGGAAAGCCCAGTTATTAGAGACATTTGAATGCAGGTTTCCTCCTGAATTAACAGGTCACCGCATCAGGAATTATGTGGAGCCGTTTATTGGTGGCGGCGCCGTATTTTTCGCAATAAACAGAAAATACGCCTTTGAGACCGCCCATATCAGCGACAGTAACGAAGAGCTGGCCCTCGCATACCGGGTGGTGAAAGGCAACGTCGAAGCATTGATTGACAGACTTGGTGTGATTCAAACTGCCTTCCATGAGACCCCCAGGGAAGCACGGTCAGACTATTACTACACGGTCCGCGGGGAATTTAATGCAAACAGGGAAAAAACAGACTTCGAAACCTTTCACTCCTCCTGGATACACCGCACCGCTCAGTTGATATTCCTCAATCGTACCTGTTTCAACGGACTTTTCCGGGTGAATTTACAGGGCGGGTTTAACGTCCCGTTCGGCAGTTATAAAAATCCCCGGATACTGGATGAATTTACCCTGAAAGAAGCATCTGCATCGTTGCAGAACACTGAAATTTCCATGGGGGATTTTACCACCTGTGAGAAGTTTGTCGACAGCACGACCTTCGTGTATCTTGACCCCCCGTACCGTCCACTCAACCGGACATCCAAATTTACCGGGTACTCAAAAGGCGGCTTTTCCGACAGCGACCAGGTCCGGCTGGCAGAGTTTTTCAGGACCATCGACCAACGTGGCGCAAAAGTGATGCTCTCCAATTCAGACCCAAAAAATGAAGACCCGGATGACTTATTTTTCGATACCATCTATGCAGATTACCTGGTTGACCGGGTCCCTGCAAAACGGGCGATTAATAGTAACGGCAAGCTGAGAGGGGAGATTTCGGAACTGATCATCACAAATTACCAGACAAATTGTCAAACCCAGGCGCAACAGCCCCTGATGGACACTACGTTGCGTGGGGACATGGTATAGTCGCCGGAACATGCCCGGCAATCTCATGATATATCGACCGAAACAAGCAAAACCGCATCAGAAAGGAGTATGTGTGTAGCACCCCGCACCCTTCTGAAGGTGGTGGTAACCGTCTGCCCGGCGGGAGACGTGATCCCTCATGAGCAGGTCCGATAAGACAGGCGGTCATAGAATGGTATTGATCGATGCAATCGAATCGATCACCACCGTGGGGCAGGGGTCTGCCCCCGCAAGTGCTTCCTGGCTGAATTTCCCGGTTTTTACGAGTATCCCCTGCATTCCTGCTTTCATTGCGCCACCGGTATCAGTCACGACATCATCCCCAATCATCACTGCATCCCCGGGTGTGACGCCCATATCACGAAGCGCCATCCCGAAAAACTCTGGCGATGGCTTGCCCATCAGGACCGCAGTCTTTCCCGTCGCATATTCGATCCCCCGGACAAACGGACCGGCAGACAACATCAGCCCGTCACTTCCCATCCAGTACCGGTCTTTCTCAAGTGCGATGATCCCTGCCCCCTCCTGCACCAGCCGGAACGCCTGGTTCATCGTTCCATAATTGAAATTATCCCCGGCGTCACCGACAATCACCCAGTCTACTCCATTATCCCGGTGCAACAGTCCTGCTGCTTCAAATTCTGAATGGAGTTCCCGGGTGGTGAGGAGATGACACTGTGTACGCCCTGTACCTCTGATAAAGTTCATGGCGGCAACGGATGGGGTGATGATCATCTCTTTCCCTACATCAAATCCAAACGCCAGGAGACGTGAGGCGATTGTCCCCTGGCTTTTCCTCGTACTGTTTGAGACGAACCGTATGGAATAGCCCCGTTCTATCAGGTACCGGATAGCGCCGGGTGCCCCGGGAACAGGACACTCCCCCGTATATAGGACACCATCAAGGTCGATTAAGACACCTTTTACGTTCATTACGTCCTCCCATTAACAAAACCATTAAAAATTGACCGGCATAGCCGGTGACTGTCCCGGATATAACAGGATGTCTGGGTGATCATCATATCCAGTTCTGTTTTTCCGGCGGATCCCATCCAGTCACGGATGATCTCTTCTGTCACTTCGGGATGAAACTGGACACCCGTTGTCGTTCCCATCGTAAACATCTGGTGTTCCACCCGGTCGCCACGGTACACGAGCTGGCTGCCATCCGGGAGCTCAAAGTTCTCCCCGTGCCACTGAAACACGGTCAATGGGTTTCCGGGCGTCGCAAACCCGGGAGACATGGTTTCCCGGATCCTGCACCACCCCTTCTCTTCCTCGCAGCGAAACACTTTTTTTCCAAACGCTGAGGCAATCAACTGGGCACCAAGACAAATACCAAGGACCGGGGTACCGGACCTTACCGCCTCACGGATACATTGTTTTTCCTGGAGAAGCCAGGGGTACTCCTTATCGTCGTTGACACTCATCTGCCCGCCAAGGAACACCAGGTGGGTCGCACCAATATCCCGGGACACCTCGCCTGTTTCAAAAATAGGGATGATGGTATAATGCAGGGCCCGCTCCCGGAGTAGATCCAGGAGATATCCCGGCGGTTCACCGGCCCCGTGCTGGAATAACGCAATCATTTTTGCAACATACACCTTGTATCGGCTTCATCCTATAATGGGATACTCCCGGGTTGAGTGCTTGTCACTATTCAACAAGGGATCAGGATATTTCGGGATACCTGGAGAATTCTGCCATTTTTGCCGGATATGTAAAATGGGACTTGAATTGGTCCTGCATCCTGACCGTTCACTTTCACACCACGCGGCATACCTTTGATTAGAGAGACGTAGATGTTCGATCAGCATGATCTCCAACACCTCCTATCGTGAGGTCAGCAGGCAATGGCGGACAAAAATCAATGAGTCGCCTGACTACCTCATCGTGAGAAATGATTCGGTATTCAGGGCGGGTTTTTCCAGTTCCTATATTCTTGAATCCGATTACCAGGCGACGCGTAATTTAAAAGACGGCCTGATGGCCCGGTATAACGGGATGGTGGTAGAGGAGGTATTTGATGGCACGGAGATCGACACCCCGGACGGGGAATGTTTCGTAATAAACACACCCACCGATATCCGGGTACCTCGCCCGGACCCTGAACAGGTCAGAAAGAGGTTGCTCCTGGACCTGACACTCATCCAAGGTATCGGTCCTGTTACTGCCGGACGGTTACGGAGGAGAGGACACAGGACGATAGAAGACCTGCTCTCTTTCCGGCGGTTTCGCGCCCGGGCGGAAGAATGTGTTGACCGGATCCGGAATGGTACACCGGCCGATGTGGTGTCGCTTATCGAACGGCGACATTCATCATCACATCCGTTGTCGCTTCTGGCATCCGGGCTCTATGGGAGTGAAGCCTATCTCTTCCTGGACCGTGAAACCCTGGGATTTTTCTCCCGGCCGATTATCCTTTTCGGATTTGCAACGATCGTGAATCAACGGCTGGTGGTTCACCAGGTCCTCGTCCGGAAAATGGGGGAAGAATTTCCGGCCCTTGGCCTGGTCGGGTCCCGGATGAAAGAAAAGCCGGTCATCGTTTCGTATAACGGGAAAACCTTTGATATCCCGTACCTTATTTCGAGAGCAGCGTTTTACGGGGATATGATGGAGAAGCCGGGTCACCATATTGACTTACTCCATGCATCCCGGCGGAGTGCAGGACACCTGGTCCGGGACTGCAGGCTGGGGACGATTGAACAGCACTTCCTCGGAACCAGGAGGACCCATGACCTCCCCGGGAGTATGGTACCTGAATTCTACGAGACCTACCTTCATTCCGGGAACCCGGGGCCTCTTGTACCGATCGTGGAACATAACCTGCAGGACGTCACCAGCCTTGGAAAACTGCTTTCCCTCTTTCTGGAGGGTCCGGCATGACCGTGGCAGATGTCGTGACGAAGTTTGCACACGACCCGGGATATTGTGGACACACGGAACACATTGAGACCATCCCGGCAAGGGATGCAATTCATGGCTCCCTGGCAACACCCCTGCCTGAACCCCTGGAGACATTTCTCTCCAGCCGGGGTATATCACTCTATACCCACCAGTGCGATGCAATCGAATCTGTCCGTCATGGGAAGGACGTTATCCTGACCACTGCAACAGCCTCGGGAAAGACACTGGCCTTTTCTCTTCCCATTATCGAGCGTCTTTTTAATGAGCCCGCCGCCACGGCCCTGTATCTCTACCCGACCAAGGCACTCAGCCATGACCAGCTGAAGGCATTGCTGGATATTGAGGGGCATACCGGGATTTCCCTGAATCCCGCCATATATGACGGGGACACTCCGGCAGGAAAACGACCACAGATACGGTCAGGATCCCGCATCGTTATCTCCAATCCCTTTGAACTTCACCATATCCTCCCCTGGCACCACCAATGGTCGGGCTTTTTAAAAAATCTGGCCGTCGTGGTCATCGACGAGGCACACCAGTACCGGGGGGTGTTCGGCTCAAACATGGCTTTTGTGATCCGGCGTCTCCGGAGGATCTGTGCACAGTATCGTAATGACCCGCTGATGTTTCTGTCATCTGCAACCATCGCAAACCCGGAAGAGTTCGCGAGCCGCCTTACCGGAAAAACGGTTACCTGTATCTCATCTGACGGCTCCCCACGCGGGATGAAAAAATTTATCCTTTATAACCCATTTCCAAATAATGATCCCTCGGGAACGACCTACCGCGAAAGCGGGAGGTTACTCAGGTTGTGCATGAACAATGATCTCAGAATGCTCTGTTTTACGGGTTCACGGAAACTGACCGAGCTCATTACCCTGCAGGTCCGGGACGACCTGATCAGGAAAGACAATGAGGACCCGTCATTTGTCTCGGCATACCGGGCAGGGTACCTCCCTGAGGAACGAAGGGAGATCGAAAACCAGATGAAACGGGGTCATTTAAGGGGAATTGTCTCGACCAACGCCCTGGAGGTCGGTATCGATATCGGATGCCTGGACGGGGTGATCATGACCGGTTTTCCGGGCACGATCATGTCTACCTGGCAGCAGGCGGGCAGGGCAGGAAGGACCAGGGCAGATTCTCTCGCGATCCTAGTGGCACACCCGGACCCTCTTGACCAGTATTTTATGAATCATCCAGGGGAATTTTTCAGATCGAGTCACGAACATGCGATAATCGACCTGAATAACCCCTATATCCTCTCAGGCCAGGTACTCTGTGCCGCAGCCGAACTACCCATCACCCCTGGCGCTGATGACCGCTTTTTTGGTAAAGACCTTGACCAGATCTTAATGTCATTGTCCGGGGAGCACCTGCTCAGTATCACTCGGAGGGGGTATATCTACTCGGGGAGCAGGAGACCTGTTGAAATGGCCAGCCTGTCCGCCATCTCAGCGATTACCTACAAGGTCATCTGTAATGGTGAGACTCTCGAAACGATGGACCAGTCACAGGCCTTTCGGGAAGGCTATGAAGGGGCCATCCTCTACCACCAGGGAGAAAAATATCTGGTCCTATCAATGGACCCGGACCATCATATCATCCGGGTTGAACGCACTGATCTCGATTACAATACGAAAATACTCAGGTCAGTGAACGTCCAGATCATCCGGGAGGAAAAGGACCGTATCGTAGGGGACAGCCGGCTCTCCTTTGGAGATGTTTCGGTCACTGAACACTGTACTTCCTACCAGGTCATGCGGAACGATACCGTCATCAGTACCGAGCCGCTTTCGTTACCCCCGGTCACGTTCAACACGCGGGCATTATGGTTTGTCGCATCTTCCAGGGTATATTCCGAGATAGAGAGACGTGGACTTGATCCAGGGGGTGGGCTCCACGGTGCCGAGCATGCACTGATTGCGATAATGCCATTTTGTGTCATGTGTGACCGCAGGGATATCGGGGGGTTCTCTTCCCTGGCATTTCCGGGGTCAGGTGAACCGATGGTCCTCATATATGACGGATTTCCCGGGGGTATCGGCCTCTCAGAACATGCATACACCATTTTTGAGGAGATCGTCACGATAACGACCGGGCTGGTCCGGGACTGCCGGTGTGAGACGGGATGCCCGTCGTGTATCTATTCACCGAAATGTGGAAATGATAACCAGCCTCTTGACAAGGAGGCATCAGTCCTCCTGCTCGAATCGTTACAGGGGCTGATCCCCACCGGTACCCGGGGTACGCCTGCTCCCGGGGCCCATGGCATTTCAGGGGAGAACGGATAAAAAAAATAACGCACACGGCTGATAGGGGGAGAAGATCCCGGATACCGGGCAGTTTCAGTACCAGTCAAAATTATTTATCAGGTTGAATGCCCGAACGCCTGAGTATTTCAGATACAATCAGGCGTGAACTGCAGACAGCACCATCGGGGTACTGGTTAATCCTGACCACGCGGGCACCAAGACCCTGATCTGCCAGCTGGCGGACCAGTACTGCGGTATCGAAGTGCTGGTTGAACCCGATCGTGATCACGTCCGGCCTGATCTCCCTGATCGGCCGGAACATATCGGCGGGGTCACCGAGTACTGCGTGGTCAACCACCCGAAGGGCTGCGACCATACACCTCCGCTGCTCTTCCGGAATGACGGGCCTCGGTTTATGCCTGACATTTTCATCCCGGGCCACGATGACAAAGAGTTCGGTGCCGAGTCTCCCTGATTCCTCAAGATAGTAGATATGGCCCGGGTGTAACAGGTCAAATGTCCCGGTTGCCACGACCCGGTTCACGGGACCACTTCCATTGTTGCGACGGTTCCATCCGCACGATAGCACCGCCAGTCAGAACGGGAGTAAGGCGACCCGATAATAAAATGGTAGCGTCCGATGACCGGGAAAAACCGGAGATCTGCGTCAGAGGGCTGGAGGACGCCGTTAGGGTGGCTATGGGCACTACCTGCCACGTGCGGGTCAAGCGGCATCATGTCATAGTGAAGGTTCGCATGGCTCTCACCACTTGTCGTGCCCGGGAGTAGGTTCAATTCGGCGATGATCCCGTCTTTTTCAAGCAGCACGGCCACAAATTCGCAAGGATGGCTCTCAATTGCGATCTCACACATCAGGTCCAGTAATTCGAGACGTACTCCCCGGATATTCATGGTAGTTGTCAGTCCTCCAAAATCAGATGAAAAAATTTCTGCAGTTATCCCGGGATATTACAGGGCAGGGATTATTTCTGGCCGAGAATTTTGATCATGTGATAACCAAACTGTGATTTAACGGGCCCGACGATCTCTCCTTCTTTCCCGGCAAATGCAGCTTTCTCAAATTCCGGGACCATCATCCCTTTCCCAAACCAGCCGAGGTCACCGCATTTCTTTCCTGAGGGGCAGGTCGAGAACTTTTTTGCGAGGTCATCAAAGCTTTCACCATTATTCAGTCTTTTTTGCAGGTCACGTGCCTGATCCTCGGTCTTGACCAGGATATGTGCTGCATGCACCGATCGCACCATGAGTATAATAAAGGAGTGGGCGTTCTAAAAAGGTTATGGAGTGGATAAACGGCCTCATCTCTCTAATCCTTCAATCGCATTCTTTTCTGGTGATCTGTTCACTTTTGACGGTGGAAGGGCTAGAAATCACCGTCCTGTTCAAAACTCCGTCCGAACCGGATGGCCAGTTCTGCCTTGTACAGTTCTTTCCCAAGGTATGCTGCATGGTCAAGCAGTGATACGTCGTTGTTTTTAACTATGGTACCGAACACATCCGTCCATGAGTGGCCCCGCACTGCCCGACCATTGATTACGGCCACGATCTGGTTGTCTTCCACGCCGATCCTGAAGTTTCCTCTCGGGTCATACCGGAGTTCTCCTTCAGGTGGACTGGTGTCGGCCAGTGAGGTGTAGGATAACGGGGGTTCCCTTCTCCTCCTTTTCTCCTTGAGGATGAGAAGGTCTATCCCAAGGTCTTTCGGGTAGGGCCGGTCATCGGCAAGGGCCATCATCTCGGTGGCGGTCCGCATCTCCCGGACAGAGCCTTGCGTCTTGTCGCTATGTTCGCTCGTAAAAATTACCGATGCACCGATCTCTTTTGCCATTCCGGCAAGGAGCGCGTTGATACCGGGAGAATCCGCATCCAATAACTCCACAACGTTCCCTGCTCCGAAAAAGAGCGGGTAACGGCAGTGTTCCGGAAATGCTGCGAGGGACCGGACCAGCCCTAACCCTACTGGCTGGAGCAGCGGGTCGGCAATGATGCAGGAGATCCCGGCCTCCTCTGCCAGCCGTATATTCTCCGCGAGAGTCCGCTGGTGCGGTACTACAACCGCTGCAACCCCTGCATCTGCAACGGCCTTCCCGATAACGGGAATATTGTCTTCGTGGAGGCTGAGTATCATATCTGCCCGGAAAAGACCTGCCGCAATCAGGGCCGGGTCCTGCGTGTCAACCGCGAGCGGCCCGGGCACATCTTCGAGCAGCGAAAAACACCGGGTGACATCGTTTTCTGTGGCATCGAACCCGAAACCGAGGTCCACAATATCGGCACCTGACCAGAACAGTTGCGAAACTGCATCCTCCAGGTCCTCGCGCTTATGGGCATCCATGATCTCGGCGAGGACCTTGGTCCGTGATGTACCACCAATACCGGTACCCCTGATTACATAGTCTACGATCGCACTACGTTCAAGTCCGACAAGTTTCAGGCAGGCATCTTCACGCCGCATTGCTGATATGAATTCATCAGCCGGCACCGTCCTCGAAAGCGGGATTGTATCCAGCGACGAAATGACGATTCCAAGATCTGCGGCATGCAGTGGCCCGAGAAAGACCGGGATCCCTGTCTCCTCTTCAACCTCCCGGAACGAGGCTGTGACCATGCCGGAGACGATCACCATGTCATAATCCCCTTTCTGTACGAGCTCGCGGAGTATCTCCGGGGTTAAAAACGACGCAATTTCCCCGGTGACCACGACGCTGGCATCAATTCCGGCTGCTGCTTGTTTTACCGCTTTAAAGGTTGCCGCACCTGTCGGGAGGAGAATACGCATAAGTTCCCTTAATATCAGGGAGGTTAAAAATTGATAGGTACCTATGCTCACCTGCGATCTCCATGTTCATACCAACTATTCCCGGGATGGGGAAAGCAGTATAGAAGATATCATACACCGTGCAGAAATTCTCGGGCTTGATGCGATTGCCATCACCGATCACGATACCATCGAGGGGGCAAGGGCAGCACTGAAAATCTCAACACGGGTCATCATTATTCCGGGGATTGAGATCTCAACAAAGCACGGGCATCTCATTGCACTCGGCACCTTGACAGAATTCCCAAAAGGGCTGGATGTGCTTGAAACGATCGCCATTGCGCACGAACAGGGCGCCCTCCTCATCCTTCCCCACCCGTTTCACATGTTACGGCATGGCGTTGCCCTTCATTTCAGGAAAGCCCTGGACTCGGTTGACGCCATCGAGGTCTTCAACAGCCGCTATATCTTCGGAGCTGCCAACCGGAAGGCAGCAAAATTTGCAAAAAAACTGGGGAAGCCCTGCGTAGGTGGCAGCGATGCCCACAACGCCCGGTACGTGGGGTATGGGAAGACGCTCGTAGCAGCTGAACCAGACGTCACCTCGATTCTGGAAGCCATCCGGAACGGTGATTCAGTTGCCGCAGGGAGAAAGACACCCCTTCGCACCTATACACGGCAGTCGCTGAGAAACACATGGAAGAAACTGAAACGCCGGGTATATCACAAGTAAAACTGGCATTCCGGGTCGCCTACTGTGGAGACCATTTCGCAGGGTCGCAAATCCAGCCCGGCTTCCGGACAGTCGAAGGGGAATTTATCGCCGCATGCACCCGCCTCGGGCTCTTCGTGGACTGGCGGAAGGCGCATTTTGCTGCATCAGGCCGGACCGACAGGGGTGTGCATGCAATGGGGCAGGTCTTCTCTTTCCTGACCGGGACACCTGACCGGGCGATTGCCGCCCTGAACTACCAGCTGCCCAAAGACTGCTGGTGCACAGGGTATGCTCGTGCCTTACCGGGCTTTCATCCCCGCTATGATGCGAAGTTCCGGACATACCGCTATTTCTTCCGGGAACCGGACCTCGATGTTGCCCGGATGGAAGGTGCAGCCACGCTTTTTCTGGGTGTTCACGATTTTACAGGTTTCGCAAAGGTAACGGATAAAAACCCTGAACGCAAGGTCCTCGCCGCAGCCATCGGAACTGAGAACGGGATTCTCTACCTTGAAATCACCGCCGGGAGCTTTTTGTGGCACATGGTTCGCTGTATCGCAACGGCCTTGCGTGATATCGGCATGAGAACCAGTGACGCGGAGAGTATAACCAGGAGACTGGATGGGCATTATGCAGGTGGTATCCATCCTGCGCCTCCGGAAGGGCTCGTGCTCTGGGATGTGGCGTACGACATGCCATTTATCCCGATACCGCAGGAACAGAGAAGGAAAGGAACACTGCAGGAGTGTTTAGATTATCACCGGGTGATGACCACAATTTACCAAATCTTTACCGACCCGGACACGACCAGCGAAAAGACGACTGATGTTTCTCCATGCAGTGATTAGCTGGGAATATCGCAGTTGGCCGATTGAAAGAATACAATACCTGATGACGTTCATTGGTACCTGATGAAGTTTGACTGCACCCGGTGCGGAAAATGCTGCATGGTATCGGGAAAGCACATCCGAATTGAACGGAAGCTTGGCGAGAGGGACTACTATTGCCGTGATTTAATTACCAGCAACCTCGTCATGGCCCACGTGGAGTCACCATACCTGCCGGTATTCCGGGAAAAAGGGGGGTACCAGGAGGAAAATGACCAGTGCTACTTCCTCGTCAGGACTCCCGGAGGATATACCTGTGTGGTGTACAATACCCGCCCGTTATCCTGCAGGGAGTTCAAATGCTGCCGAATGAGAATTTATCGTGGCGGGAAAAACCTCGTCGGGACACTCAAAGGGAGACGGAGCCTCTCCACCTCGGACCCGGACCTCGAAAAAATATGGGAAGACCGGATCAGGTCACTCGGCATCACAGAGGATGGGCAGTGGGATATGAGCGTGAAAAAAATCCTGGATAGTGCAGGGTATACCGTTGAACTCTATACATCGTGAGTCACAGGACCTCGTTTTTCATTGACTAATAGGTTAATACCGGATAATCAACAACTATTATACGGAGTATAATGACGGAAATCCCAAAAGAGGAGTATCTTTTCAAGTGTACCTCGGCCTGTGCCGGGTGCAGCTCTTCACTGGTGCTCAGGTATGTCCTCAAGGCGGCAGGTCCCGATACTGTCCTTGTCATGCCGGCATGCTGTACCAGTGTGATCCAGGGTATTTATCCCAATACCGCGATGAATGTTCCCATTTATAACGTAGCGTTCGCTGCTGCTGCGGCATGTGCCTCAGGCATGAGTGCCGCGTTCCGTGCAGAGAAGAAAGCCACGAATGTTATTGTCTATGCCGGTGATGGTGGTACGGTTGACATTGGTATCCAGGCGTTATCCGGTGCCTTCGAACGCAGGACAGATTTTCTCTATATCTGCTACGATAACGAAGCATACGGGAACACCGGGATGCAGAGGTCCGGGGCTACACCCACAGGGGCACGGACCACGACTACCCCCGGCGGGAAACCGGACACAAAAAAAGATATCGACAGGATTGTCGAGGCCCATGACCCGCCCTACATGGCCACCGCATGCAGTGCATATCCTCAGGACCTCTTTAAAAAAGTAACAAAAGCCCTCTCAATACGGGGTCCGAAATTTATTCACGTCCTTGCACCCTGTCCGCCCGGATGGCGGTACCCGACTGAACAAACGGTAGAGATGGGAAAACTCGCCGTGAAGACGGGTATGTGGGTTCTCTTCGAACGTGAATATGGAAAGGTCACCATCAACGGGCCTTCCAGGGCCGCAATGATAAAACCACTCCCAGTGGAGGATTACCTCGGTCCGCAGGGACGGTTTAAGGGTATCAGCAGGGAATCAGTCGATGCCCTTGTCTCGCTCGCAAGAAAGAATGCAAAACGACTGTCACTTCAGGAGGACGGCACATGCTGACGATTGCAACCGGAAACAAGGCAGTAGCGAGTGCCGTAAAGCAGGTCTCACCTGACGTGATTGCCGCCTATCCAATCACCCCACAGACCGAGATTGTCGAGCAGATCGCCGAGTATGTCACGAATGGCGAACTGAAAAGCCAGTATATACCAGTTGAGAGCGAGCATTCCGCGATGGCCGCCTGTATCGGGGCCAGTGTAACCGGTGCAAGGACGTTTACCGCCACCAGTTCACACGGTCTCCTCTACATGCACGAGATGGTCAACTGGGCAGCAGGCGGGCGCCTCCCGATCGTCATGGCAAATGTGAACCGGGCAATTGGTCCCGGCTGGAATATCTGGGCAGAGCATACCGATTCCATGCAGGAGCGGGATACCGGTTGGCTGCAGGTATATGTCAGCACGGTGCAGGAGGCATATGATACGACCCTGATGGCATTCAGGATCGCA
>CAIJED010000337.1 GCA_903819595.1 uncultured Methanomicrobiales archaeon
ATCCGTGATGCGTGGTGGCAACACAAACGGAGTTCAGATCGTATCCAGGATGAAAACCTCCGGTCGGTATCACCCCCTCCCGCTGGAACAGGTCAAACGTGAAGTCAGTCCATTCTCCACTATCAAGAGTGCAGGCTTGGCCATAGGAATGGGACTGGCTGGTATGCACATGCCCGGGATAAACGGCGAGATTCTTCCCCTTGTACCGTTCCAGCAGTGCTGTGCGAAGATCATGATAGTTTTCAAGGTTGTACCTGTCAACATTAACCCGGATGCTGCACCTGCCCGTATAGTCGGAATCAAAAAGAGCCGTTATATTATTAAGAATCCGGTCGAAGGTAGGACCCCCGTTGGCGAGGACCCGCCGGGTGTCGTGCACCTCCCGCGGACCGTCCAGGGTGATCTGGATTGACGCGATATCGAGATCATTAAGTTTGTTGATCTTCTCATCGTCCAGCAGGTAGCCGTTGGTGACCAGGCCAGCTTTTTCGTAGGTGAGACCCAGGTTCCTGAACTGCCCGGTCAGGGTGCAAATCGTATCGAAAGCCAGGAGTGGTTCTCCACCATACCAGGCGACGGATAGATGCCGGATATCCTTGTAGTCCTTGATGAAGTCGACCAGCCGATCCATGGTCTTTTGGGTCATCATTGCCCCGTTCAGCTGACTCTGCTCGAAGCAGTAAGGACAGCGGAAGTTGCACCGGAGCGTAGGGCAAATGGTCAGACCGAGTCTGGAAGTGTCAAAGCAGGCTGCCGCGTGTTGGATTGGGCATTGTAGAGGAAACCGCCACAGTGTCCTTTTCTGAATAATCTGTTATAGCGTGACCATTGCATAAAATTTCCCCATAATTTCGTGGATTGATTCTATTGTGTATTACTGTGCCCTGCCATCCGGGCTAACGGGACGCCAATGGTAGGAGGTATCCGGTGCGGAAATTGACTGTGCCTCACAGGGGAATGGCAGGACCGGATGATCCTGCAGAGGAGTCACCTCCATACCACTGACAGGAAAACGGGTAACTCTGGGATTCATGTTAGTATGCTCTGTCATGAATTGGCGAAAAAGTTTACCTAATTCTCTTCAGATTAATTGATAATGTGACCTACGGCTTGGGTGCCTCAATATTGACAGCACACTGAACCGTAAACATCCCGGAAAACTTCCACCTGTTACCAATATAAGTTTCTCATCAGATAACGTTTTCATGACTTGTGTCAATTCCTCTTTGGTGAAATCGTCGCAAAGATGGCCACTCCATGGTACCGAAATCTGCATTTGCGTATCGTTGCAGATAATGGCATAGGGATGGCAGAAGGAAATGATGTCTCTATGTCCCACACACTCGGACGGTTCCTTATCCGGTTTATTGTAGAGCATTAGTTGCAGGGGAGTATTGAAATCAATACAACAGGAGGAACCGTATATTCTATCCGGTTTCTGCTGCCGGCAATTAAAGGGGATCATTTCGATGAACAAGTGGTTTAGGTGGGTAGTGCCGAATGGAAAGTGGCGTCATGGGAGTGAAGGGTGACTAATAATACCAGAAGAATGTATTTACAAGTTCCTGGTTCAACCAGATCGAGTTTGAAATCGAGGGCGGTTAAAAACATTGATTACGGGTTATTGATATATGGTATATAAAGGAGTGAAGCTATTGCCTGAAGAGTATGATCCAAAAAAAGTTGTGGGAGTTCCTTATCAACGGGGGATGCTTCCCTATGGCGGTGGCGTTGGTCCTGATGGTCTGGTAGTCTTTGCCCTCAGCCGTGAAGAGGCAGAGCGACGCGTCCAGAAATACCGTGCTCTTGCATAATGAGTAAAAGAGTATTTCTTGATACCGGAATCTTTTTTGACTGCCTGTTAAATCAGGACAGGAAAACCCTCATCAATCACGCAGTCAACCGGGACTATCTCATATTTACATCTCTGTCGGTGATCGGTGAAGTAATACTAATAATGAAACGAGATGCAAAATTTGCAGAACACCTGACCG
>CAIJED010000338.1 GCA_903819595.1 uncultured Methanomicrobiales archaeon
CATGAATCTGGTCCGGGATCCCCAAAAAGAACAGTCTATAAATCTTGCTGTCTCCTATATGCCTCTGATGAAACTGGTTAGATTCGGTATTATGGTGGGCCTGTTTTTTACATTTATTGCTACTATTCTAATCTATCCCTTCATGCCGGACTTAATCCCGTCCCACTGGAACGCGGCGGGCCAGGTAAATGGCTATATGTCAAAGTTCTGGGGCCTCTTCCTTGTTCCTTTTATCATGGCAGGATTTGTCGCCCTCTTGATGTTACTCCCCCGGATTGATCCTTTGAAAAGGAATTACGATAAATTCAGGGGATATTACGATGGCTTTATCCTGGTATTTGTTATCTACCTGCTTGTGATCCAGGTGCAGATAATCTTGTGGAGCATTGGGATTCATATCAGCCCCAACCTGACATTTCCCATATTATTTGGCATATTGTTCATCTACCTGGGGTTCCTCATCGGGCATGCGGAACAAAACTGGTTTGTCGGGATCAGGACACCCTGGACACTCAGCAGCGAATCAGTTTGGAAAAAAACTCACCAACTTGGCGGAAAGTTGTTTAAAATTGCAGGAATTATCTGTTTCCTTGGAGTAGTGTTCCAGGAATATGCGATTTGGATCATAGTGATTCCGATCCTGTTCGTTTCAGGCTATACTATCTTCTATTCATATATCGAATACCAGAAAGAAATGCAGGCGAGCAATGATTTGACAAGGGAGGCATAAGATTATCGTTTTTTCGAGCGAGTGTCAGGCAAACCGATGAATACTGCGGATAATTGAATAAAACCTCCAAATATTGGGAACTGGTATCGTTTCACCCTTATCCCATCACCTCAAACGTCTTCGCAAATAACGTCCACCGCACGTCCTCGCCGATGTTGAAACGACCGCTGGCCACCAGGTCTTTACCGATTGAGTTCGTATAACCGAGTTCAGTGGTATTCCCGATCCCCGCCAGACTCCTCGAACCAACGCTGAAGGACCCGGATCCCTACCCGGACCCGACAGCCATAAACGCAAAAGAATCCGGCATTTAGAGATCCGCCTGGGAAATCGACCCAATCGAGCGATACGATAAATCGCCATAGGTAAACCGGGATTCCGCCATCACCGTTTCAAAATACGGTGAAGCGGTAACGTTCGCACCCTC
The DNA here is from genome assembly GCA_903819595.1 of uncultured Methanomicrobiales archaeon. Lineage (GTDB taxonomy): Archaea > Halobacteriota > Methanomicrobia > Methanomicrobiales > Methanospirillaceae > CAIKOD01. Next base: position 1,158 of record CAIJED010000338.1, read on the forward strand.
AGAATCTGGTGAATCCACCCCACACGTCACCCCTAAAGCAGCAGCCCCGAAAAAGTGCAGCATCATGCTCTCCTCGTAGATGCCGGTCCCGGACGTTTGGACCCGGGCTTATCGTATTGAAGTGGACGATATATGAGTTGTTCAGTTTTTATGAACTTTCATCTGTGATGGGACCGGTTTCAAAAAAGATCAGTATTCGACCACCGTCCTTTTTGATGAATTCGAATTCGCGCTGCTATTTTATTCCCTGTTTCCAGCACTCCATGTCCTGGTGGCTGTCTGTTTGTCCCGGTCATCCATATAGTAAAAAATATTCTTCCCCTGCATCTCGTGGACATAATACCCGATTCAGGAAACATTCAGATTAATCGTTCTTTTTTTGATTGAGGTATAACTGCACAAATCCCTCCCTCCGGATTATTCTGAACAGGCGGGTTATTATTGAGCGGTATAAGAACGATGAAGATAAAAAATACATTCTGTTAACCAAGATATCTGTATGTATAGCAAATGCCCGGGTCCTCTCTCCTCTTTCCCCACCGTTTCTTCGATTATTCTCCACCTGAAAAACGGAAACCCCCCTTCGGTACATCAATTTCAAACCGGGCTCCCTTGCCGGCTTCCCCGGTTTCTTTTATCGTTATTTTCGTGATAGACAAGACTTCCCGGGCAAAGAAAAGCCCAAGGCCTGTATTTTTTCCATAACCCCTGTCAAAGATTATAAGTTTCTCCTCTTCGGGGATTCCTACACCATTATCTTCAACAATAAGGGTAAGTCTGTCCGGTTTTTCCTGGTACTGGATAGTAACCTGTGTGGCATGGACACCATGCTTCAGAACATTCTGCATCATGTGGAAGAAGACCGTTTCCAACAGAGGATCAGCATAGATCTCAAGATCTTCGATGGACATATTCCGTGCAATGTGCAGGAAATCCAGATGCGAAATGGCGAACAGGAAAACATGGCTGACGTTCTGCCACCGGGGCGCTTTTATACCCATATCCTGGTAATTCTTTGCAAAATTCAGTGAATCAATGATCTTCTGATTTAAAAATCCCTGATTCTCCAGGTACGTTTTTCCTTCTTGATCCTCGATAACCGTTTCCAGGAGCGCATGGTAGGCGTTGAGGGCGAATGCAGCGTTCTGGATATCCTGGAACGTCACGGCATTTAAAAGAGCCATCTTGTTCCGGGCGATGTTCAAGGCTTCCGTTGTCCGTTTGTAATCAGTAATATCTTCAGAAATCCCCATGAGATAAGCTGGGTTTCCGGTATCGTCAAGGATCGGGATCTTCTGTGTATGGAGGATCCGCTCGCCCTTGAGCCGGGTCTGGATCTTCTCTTCAGGAATATCCAGTATCTGCTGCAAACGAAGAACATCGCGATCTTTTCCTGTAAAAAAATCAGCCTCGTCTTTCGGGAAGAAATC
>CAIJED010000339.1 GCA_903819595.1 uncultured Methanomicrobiales archaeon
GCTCCTTCTATTGCCCCGTCTGGTGGGGCATTTACTGTTCTGTTACGAATCTGTATTATCACTGCGAAAATGTCACTCCGGAAAAGAATCATAACATTATTCGTCTTCGTATTGCAATCTACATCAGGAGACGTACGTGAGTGAAGAAACCGGAGTTCCCGAGGGAGTCCTGAAATTAATTCAACGATACGAAGCATTCAGGCAGATCTACCTTAAAGGAGAATATAATGAGACACAACTCCGGCGTGAGTTTGTTGATCCGCTCTTCCGTGCCCTCGGATGGGATGTAGATAACAACCAGGGATTTTCCGAGGCCTACAAAGATGTTGTCCACGAACAGACGATTAAATTCCGTGGTCACGATACCAATACAAAATTTATCGATTATGCCTTCCGTCTCGGCGGTGTGATGAAATTCATTGTCGAGACAAAAAAGCCCTCCTCAAAGATTGCCGAAGATGCACGATCCGCCCTCCAGATCCGCCGGTATGGCTGGAATGCCAACCTATCACTTAATATTCTTACCAATTTTGAAGAATGGGCTATCTATGATTGCCGAATCCCTTTCGAAAACAATGATCCTGCCTCAAAAGCCCGAATAAAATATTTCACCTACAAGGATATCGCAAAAGAATGGGATTATCTTTCTTCAATTTTCACCAAGTCTGCGATCCAGAAAGGTTCATTTGACGCATACGCAATCGCGACTAAAGGCAAGAAAGGAACTGCCAGCGTTGATGAGACATTCCTCGACGAAATCGAAGAATGGCGGGACCGTCTCGCAAAGAACCTCGCCCTCCGGAACACCTCATTGTCTGTCGATGAACTGAATGATGCGGTCCAGAAGACGATTGACCGGATTATTTTTCTCCGGATATGCGAGGACAGGGGGATTGAGAAATATGAGACCCTTAAAAACGTGCTTGACGGTGAAGGGACCTATACGAAGTTATGTGCTCTCTTCCTGGATGCAGATGAGCGCTATAATTCCGGCCTGTTTCATTTCAGGGAGGAGAAGGGCAACCCCGAGATGCCGGATGGATATACCCTTACCCTCACCATTGATGACAAGGTCTTAAAAGACCTGATAAAACGTCTCTACTACCCGGACTGCCCGTTTGAATTTTCCGTCATGCCCACGGCGATTCTCGGCCATGTGTATGAACAGTTCCTCGGGAAAGTGATACGGCTTACCGAAGGCCACCAGGCAAAGGTCGAATACAAGCCAGAAGTGAAGAAGGCCGGCGGTGTCTTCTATACGCCGGAATATATTGTCGATTACATCGTGGAACACACAGTCGGGGAACTCATTAACGGCAAGACACCGAAAGAAGTCTCAAAAATCCGGGTCCTTGACCCAGCTTGCGGATCTGGATCATTCCTGCTCGGTGCATATGATAAGCTTCTCGACTGGCACCGGGACTGGTATATTGAGAACCTGGTCCCGGTTTTGAAAGAAAAAGGGGAGACCTCTCCCGAAGTAAAAGCCCTGGTCCCGCCCGATGCACGAGGAGCGGAGAACCTGCCAGTTTACAAGGCATCGAATGGCACCGATTCACGGGTCCGGAGTGACTGGAACCTGACGACTGCCGAACGGAAACGGATTTTACTCAACAATATTTACGGGGTTGATATCGACCGGCAGGCCGTTGAAGTAACGAAACTGTCCTTACTCCTGAAGGTGCTTGAAGAGGAAAACGAGGAGACTGTTTCAAAGCAGCTTAAACTCTTCAAAGAACGGGCTTTGCCTTCGCTTCATGAGAATATCAAGTGCGGGAACTCGTTGATTGGGTCTGATATTTACCAGGATGTGCAGGTCACGCTCGATGATCCAGCAGTTGCGAAACGGATCAACGCCTTTGACTGGGACGTGGAATTCGCGGAGATTATGAAGGGCGGGGGATTTGATGCGGTTATTGGGAATCCGCCGTATGTTAGGCAGGAATCTCTCAAAGAGCAGAAAAAATATTTTGAGACGCATTACAAGGTGTATCAGGGAACGGCGGACCTATATGCTTATTTTATTGAAAAAGGGATTTCGCTGCTTCGTCCGAGAGGGATTTTCTCATATATTGTTGCGAATAAGTGGATGCGGGCAAATTATGGGAAACCACTAAGAAAGTTCTTAAAAAATCACAGAATAGATGAGATCATCGACTTCGGGGATTTACCTGTCTTCCAAAATGCGACAACCTATCCATGCATTATTCGTGTA
>CAIJED010000340.1 GCA_903819595.1 uncultured Methanomicrobiales archaeon
TCAGGCGTGTATAGTGGCCTTTGATGATGAAGTCATGGGCACCGGCTTTCATTACAGAGATGGCCGTTTCCTCTCCCATTACCCCAGATACAACAATAAACGGGATCTTGATTTTCATCTCCTTCACGAGTTTTAATGCAGGCAATGCTCCAAAGTTGGGGATTGAATAGTCACAAAGAATGACATCCCATGTCTTATGTTCCAGTGCAGCACGCATCTGGTGCTCAGTATCCACCAGTTCATAACGAACTTTCAGTCCTGTTTGGGTCATTTCATACACAAGCAGGTGCGCATCATCTGGCGAATCTTCAACAATTAAAATATCAAGTTCACTACCCATTTTCACACCTAATGTATCTCATAAATGTGAGATATTACAAAATACAGTTCAATAAAGCTTTGTTCTTTCTCCTTTGTTCAGATGAACCGGTCCAACGGTAATCCCGGGTCAATCATCACATTATCATGTCACAAGAGAAAGACAGGGACCTTCATTCAAGGTATGCATTACCTGGGGCCTTCCGAAAAACGGTATGAGACTGCGTTTGTCAGTCAACTTTCACGTGACCGTGAACGGCACATTGCCTTTATAAAAAAAAAGGATCTTCCAAGAAATATCCGGTAAATCTTCATAGGAATGACTGGATTGTTATCAATACACTGAAAACGACTGTTCACGTAAAAGAGGCGAATGGGGCGATCAGTCGTTTTCAGGTATGATTCATGATGTTACGAAACGAAAAAAAATTTAGAGGATGCCCTAATCATGCAAACTGGCAACCTAACCCCCTCCATCGCGTCATCCGCCATGATATCAATAACCAGCTCACTCCATTAACAGGATATCTCGAAATACTCGAAGGTAGCCAACTCGATCCCCCACTGAATAAGTATATTCTCAAGGCCACCACCACTGCATAGCGGATCTCTTCCATCATCCGGTTTACCAAAGAATACCAGAATATAGGTATCAATGCCCGTGTATGGCAGGACTGCCGCACACTCGTAGATACTGCAGCAACAGAATCCCCTAGGAAAGGTCATGATTAATATCGATCTCCCTGCCGGTAAGGAAGTGTTTGCTGACCTGCTGATTTTCAAGGTCTGCGACAACCTTATGGACAATGCGGTACGGCGGAAAAATCACATCCATATGGTTTTATATTAAAAACCGTAATGGGGATCATGTCGCACCATGTGAGGACAACGGGAACGGTATCTTCGTAGAAGGAAAGGGGAAGTCCTTCGAACGTGGGTTCGGGTGGAATACCGGTCTTGCGTTGGCTATTTCCCGTGAGATTCTCTCTATTACCGATAAAAGGATCAACGAAACCGGGGAATTTGGGAAAGGGGCAAGGTTTGAGATAGGCGTGCCGAACGGTGGATGGTGATTCAAACCTTTGTGAAATGGTCGGGACTTTACATGCTGAAAATGAGAGTGGATGATATATAGGTGCATTATGGATATCTCTAGGAAGACACTGCTAGTACTCAGTATCACTTTTTTTGCACTTTTCTGTATAATCGCGGGGGTCTCGATGTTTCTGTATACTGATCAACTGGGGAGTCTTGAACAGCAGCAGGTAACAACAGATGTGAAAGAGGTAATTGGTGCCCTATCAAACGAGCAGGATGATCTTAGTAGTACGCTTCATGACTGGTCATACTGGGACGAAACGTATCAGTTCGCTCTTGATCAGAACCAGGATTATATTACACAAAATCTGGACGGAAAATCACTATCTGCAATCCGCGTTAATCTGTTTGTTGTGACTGATACCCAGGGAAACATTCTCTATGGGACCATAGTGGATCCGGTTACCGGTAGTGTAACTCCGATTCCTGACGATTTTAATCAGTTCCTCCCTCCAGACCACCCCTTCCTTAATCATACATCTCTATCAGGGACGAATACCGGTATTCTCATTCTGCCAATGGGACCTATGATGGTCGCATCATCACCGGTGCTTAACAATAGGGGGGAAGGTCCCTCGTCTGGTGTCCTTGTTATGGGAAGGTCTTTAAATACTAGTGCATTTGCCCGTATCTCCCGAACTACGGGAAACCCTATATCCGCTCACTGGAACGGAGATATTAGTGCAGATGACCTTCAGGTATCACTCCTCAAACAAATGAACCCAAGTTCCACTGTAATCAGTATCCCCCGTAATGATACTATCATATCGGGATACACAGTGATTAGCGATGTGAACGGCAAGAAAATTCTAATTGTTACTGACCTGCCACGGGATATCTACCAGAATGGTGCCGAGCTCATCCGAACGTATCTGGTACTCTTCGCTTTTGTAATACTCGTCACACTGTTTATTGTTCTGTTTACTATCGATAAGATCGTACTTAAACGGTTGAATTACCTGACAAATCGCGTCAGGAAGATAGGACAGGGTCATAATGATGATATGAGACCGGGACTAACCGGGAGCGATGAAATTTCTCTCCTTGAACAGGCAATCCTGACTGCACATACAGAACTAAAGAAGAGTGAGCAGGAATTAATGAAATTTTCAACGTCGCTCGCAATTGCGAACAAGAAACTCAACATCCTCTCCCAGCTGACTCGAAAAGACTTAACCAACCAGATCTTTATCCTGAACAGTTATCTCGAACTGGTGAAAATTCAACTCACCGGACAGGACGAGATCATAGACACCCTGGAAAAAAGTGCTACAGCAGCCCGGTCAATTCGAGAGACCATCGAATATTCGAAAGATTACCAGGACATGGGCAGAAAACCCCCAGTATGGCAGAATGTTCAGACCGCGATGTTGCTCGGGCTCTCTCATCTGTCCATGGAAAACATCCGCCACAGCATTGAAACCCAAAACCTTGAAATCTATGCCGATCCCCAGTTGGAAAAGGTATGTCAGCGTCTTTTTGAGAATTCCATGATGCACGGGGACCATGTTACCTGTATCCGGGTCTGGTGCATGGCAACTCTGGATCGGGTCACTATTCTTTTTGAAGATGATGGCAGAGGCATCCCGCAGGAGAAAAAGGAACAGATCTTTTTACGCGACGAGGGACCCCGTGCATCGATAGGGAATCTCATTTTTGTGAGGGAAATTCTTGATATCACCGGCATTACCATCAGGGAGACAGGCGATCCTACCAAAGGGGCGAGGTTTGAGATAGGGGTGCCGAACGGTGGATGGCGGAGGAATCCAGGTTCAGATCAGGGTCAGGGTGGAAACGAATGAAACCGGTGATTGACTCACCTCTCTTCATAAACTTCAACCTTGTAGTGACAGGGATGATCTGCGTTCAGCCGGTACCCGGGTATGGGTAAGTGGGAACCCCAGCAAAGAATCAGGCATGGGAGCAAGTACTGAGTATCCCGCACGGGTGGGGAAGATCCATTATGGGGGTAAAAGATGGATCGGCTTTTTGTTCAACGCGAAATAGGATTTCATCATCGCTTTTCCTAAACAGGCAATAATACTGGTAAAATGGAACGGTTCTGCATATCGGAGACCATTTTTTTAATGATCTAAAGTTCATCACGTCGTATAGTAATAAGAATTCAGACAACTAATCAACGCTCTTGATGATGGCTGCATTATCCATTTAAGTCCACAAGGTTGACGATGAGTAAAACCTTACCAGAGGATGAGAGGTCTACGGGGTATTGAGATCTTCCAATTAGAGAAGTCAATCAGGTCCGGCTCATAATTCCGCTCCTCAATAAAATACCGGTTTGCCAAAGTCTCAAATTTCACTGTATCTTCATCGGTAATTCTTTTTGCTTTCCATGCCAACCCATAAATGAATGGTAGGAAGGCAAGCACACCAGACTGATAGCTCGATCTTATTGAGGACCCGGAATACTGGTTCGAGAACTGTTCTATCCGTGGCATGCGTGTTGAATGACTTACCCTCTAATAAGATTTATCCAATTTCTACCACATGGATGTGCCTTTAATGCTCGAAGAAGAATACCAGCTCGATTATTTTAAACAGAATGGGCTTGTCAGGAAGGTCTGTACGAAGTGCGGTTCTGCGTTCTGGACACGTGACCCTTCCTGCGGGACCTGTGGCGACGCTCCCTGCGAACCGTACAGTTTTATTGGAAATCCGGTGTTCCGGCGGCATTCCATGGACGAGATGAGGGAGGCGTACCTCTCGTTCTTCGAAAGAAACGGGCATAAACGGATTGAACGGTACCCGGTGGTGGCACGGTGGAGGGATGATATCTACCTCACCATCGCCTCAATTGCTGATTTCCAGCCGTATGTTACATCGGGGATCGTCCCCCCGCCGGCCAACCCGCTCACGATTTCACAGCCTTGTATCAGGTTAAACGACCTGGATTCAGTCGGCCGGTCGGGCAGGCACTTAACCCAGTTCGAGATGATGGCACACCACGCATTCAACAGCCAGGAGACGGAGATATACTGGAAAGACCGCACGGTCGAACTCTGTGACGAATTCATCAAATCCATTGGGGGAGACCTGAACAAGGTCACGTACAAGGAACACCCGTGGATTGGCGGGGGAAATGCGGGACCGAGTGTCGAGGTGCTGATCGGTGGCCTCGAAGTCGGAACCCTGGTATTCATGAACCTCGGGCGACACAAGACGGACGCCCCCGGGATCGACCTGAACGGGGAGATGTATTACCCGATGAAGAACCGGATCGTCGATACCGGGTACGGGCTTGAGCGGTTTGTCTGGGCGTCCCGCGGTTCCCCGACTATCTACGACGCCGTATTCCCGGAAATGGTCTCACAGGTGATGGAAGCGGCAGGAATGGAACACCTGCTCAACGATTCAGAATATACCAAAATCCTCTCCCTCAATGCAAAGTATGCCGGCCTGCTCGGTGATATATCGGGTGCAAACTTATTCCAGCTCCGGAACAAGGTCGCCTCTGCCATTAATGTCCCCCCCGACAAGCTCGACCGCATGATCTCGCCGATTGAGAAGGTCTATGCAATTGTGGACCATACCCGCTGTCTCGCCTACATGCTCGGCGACTGTATCGTCCCGTCCAATGTCCGGGAAGGGTACCTCGCACGGCTTGTGATCAGGAGGACGCTGCGGATGATGCACGACCTGAACATCCGGGATGGGCTGGCCGACCTCGTAGAAGAACAGATCAAAATTATCGGCCCCCGGCAGTTTGAACAGGATATTCTGGTGACCCGGGAGATCATCGACCGTGAAGTGGAGAAATATTCCCATACCCTCGAACGCGGTTCAAAGATTGTCCAGAGAGTGGCCCGTACGTACAAGGCCAAGTCAGAACGGGTACCCCTGAAGGAGGTCATCACGCTCTATGATTCCCATGGGATTCCGCCGGACATGATCAAGGAGATTGCGCAGAAGGAAGGTGCCGTCGTTGATATGCCAGACAACTTCTACTCCCATATTGCGGACATGCACTCAGAATCCGAGGTCGAAGAAGTAAAAGACCCGTTCGCAAAGTACCAGTCCCGTATCAGGGGTCTGCCTGCCACCAGGAAGCTCTACTACGATCAGCCGTGCAATACCGAGTTCGAAGCAGTTGTGATCGATTTCTTTGACGGGTTTGTTGTGATGGACCAGACCCTCTTCTACCCGGAAGGAGGTGGCCAGCCTGCCGACAGCGGGATGCTCATTGCCCAGGAGAACATGGCCCGGGTGAACGGGGTCGTCAAGATCGGCGATGTGGTCCTCCATAAACTGGAGGGAGGCATTCTCAGGCGGGGAGACCATGTAAAAGGGATTGTCGACGAAGATCGACGCTGGTCATTAATGCGCCACCATACCGCCACCCACCTGCTGCTCCGGGCGTCGAAAGATGTCCTCGGCGCCCATATTCACCAGGCAGGTGCACAAAAGGGGGTTGAGAGTTCGAGGATCGACATCCGTCATTTCAGGCATATCACGATTGACGAACTGCATAAAATAGAGATGGCGGCCAACCGGATGGTCCTTGCCGATACCTGTGTCGATATCCGGTTCGAGGACCGTGTCAGGGCCGAGCAGTCCTATGGTTTTTCCCTCTACCAGGGCGGCGTACCACCGGGCAGGGAGCTCCGGATTGTGTCCGTTGCCGGTGATGTCGAGGCCTGCGCCGGGACCCACTGTATGAGCACAGGGCAGATCGGTATGATCAAGATCATGCGGGTCGAGCATATCCAGGACGGGATCGAACGCCTGGAATTCTCAGCCGGGCTTGCGGCCCTTGCCTGGGTAGACCACCTCGAAGAGTTGGTGAACAGTTCAGCGGGTGTCTTTTCAGTTCAGCAGGAGAACCTGCCTGCGACATCGCAACGGTTCTTTGGTGAGTGGAAAGATCTGCGAAAGGAAAATGAAAAACTCATCCAGAGACTTGTTGAACTTGAGACTGCACAAATCCAGCCGGAAATCATTAACGGGGTGCAGGTCGTTGTCAGGCGCCTCGATCTCCCGGCAAAGGATCTGCTGGCCATCGCCACATCGGTATCAGCGAAGGGGGGCGTTGCCTTCTTCCTCTCAAAAACCGGCGACCGAATCGATGCGGTCATATCTTCGGGGACCGCAGCAGTGAATGCCGGCGAGATCATCGGACAGGTCACCGGGCTCCTCGGTGGGAAAGGCGGAGGGTCACCTGCCCTTGGACGAGGCGGCGGACCTGCCATCGGGCAGATGGAACTTGCCCTGAAGGTCGGCCGTGAGAGGGTGACGGCCGCACTTAAAAGTTGAATCTGCATGATGCCGGACAACACGATACCTGCAGAAAATGGTCCCGGTGAGACCGGAACGGAACCGCTTCCGAACGTTCGGGGGGTGATCATCCTCGAACCTGGTGGTGAGCAGGCACAGAAGATCGCGAAGGCGATGGGAAGCCAGACCGCAGGTGATATACTCCAGCTCCTCAAGAGCGGGCCGAAGACATCTACCGAGGTGACCGACCAGCTCGCAATTCCCATGGGCACGGCGAAGTACCATATCGAAAACCTCCTCGATGCCGGCCTGATAGAGGTTACAAGGACAAAATACAGCGTGAAAGGGAGGGAGGTCAAGGTGTACGGCCTCAGGGACCAGCTGCTGATCGTTACGCCAGCGGTGGCAAATGTACGGGCACTCCTCCTGAAGTACGCGTCCCTCTTTGGAGTGGTGGCGGTCGCCACGGTGGTGATCGGTGCAGTCCTGCAGGTACTCTCACTGTCAGGGAGCGCTCCATCATTGAACGCAGAGTTGAAAAAATCAGGGATTTCTGACCTGGTACCCACCGCTCTGTCAGCCCCGTTCCCGGCAGGGACTGCCGGACCGCATGATATGGGGCTTGTTGCAGAGAACGGGTCACGTGCATTGAATATGAAGGAGATGGTCACCGGCATGGTCCCGTCCCCCACGTCTGATGCTGTCTATTCCCAGGTACAGGTGCAGGTAAATGCACCGGCATCATTCCCTCTCCAGGAAGTCCTTATCGCTTTTTTTCTCGGCGGATGCCTGGTCATTGCGGTGCTCGTCCTCTATGATCTGGCCAGGCGGCGAAAACGCAGGCTAACCTGACGCATTTTCTATTTCCCCTGTTATTATTGCCCGGAAACGGTATCATCGGGTTCAGGCACGGGACACGGGGAATCCAATGCCGGTCCAGCCTCTAAAACAGCCATTTTCCCGCCTCGCTATTCCAGCAATACAGCAGGTATCATCACCTGAGCCACTCATTGCCTGACCCCGTCCGGCAGGTGCCCTGATTTTTGGTTGGTACGCGTCGAATTCACCCCTGTTTCTAAAAATATTACGATTACGGCTACTTTTAGAAATAAGCCTGATTCAACCGTATTGCACTGGGATCCACGCCCATAACGGGTCCTGAATAACGATACACGCCGGGGCCCGGAAGAGGCATGACCCTGTACCCGTTTTACGAGGCTGCCATGAATTTCCTATTTGTCGCAGCCTGAAAATTCAGACCGATACGTATGCGACATTTGAACAATGTCATCCTGGTACGTGGCAAGTGGCGGTAAAGGGGCTTGCTAGGTCCGGCGCCTCAATGGTCCTGATATGGAAAGATGTCGCCCATCCGGGTGAAAAAAAGGTATTCGGGAAATCTTGGTGACATTCTCATTTATTTACCCGTTATTTTTTCCGAAGTGCGAGATACCCGGTTACACCCAGGCCTGCGATGATCCCGGCGACCGGTGCACCGGACTGGGTGGTGGTTGGGACCTGGGTCTTTGTCTGCACTGGCCGGGGGGTGGTCGGAGTCGGTGTGAATACAATGGTCCCTTCCGTCGTAACGACCGGGACCGGGGTCGCCATGACTGTCACGCCGAATGTCTGGCCCCCGATATACCCGGTACTGTCTGAAAACCGCGCGTTATAGTTACCAGGCTCGCTGACCGGGATATTTTGTGAGAAGTACCCGTCTTCGCTCCCGCTCCGGGCTGCAGTTCCGATATATGCCGGTCCGAATGCCTTCCCTAAAGGACCGATCACATCGAGTTTTACCCCTGAATTACCTGCCTTTGAAATATACCCTTCAATAAGGAGTGCATTAGGGACAACCTGGTTGACCGGGCTGGTAATATGGAGCATATCCGAGCGGTCGATCAGCTCGACCACCCGGATCGTAATGGAATCCGAGCTGAGCTTCGACTGGTAATCACCACGGGGTACGGCTTCTACCTTGTACATGCCGCCTTTCAGGCCGGTTGTCTCGAAAACAACGTTAAAACTTTTATCATCCCCGACCGTCACCGGAATCGTGCTGATGGTGGATGAGGTCTGGCCGGAGCTCGAAAATGAAAGGTCAACCGTAGTGCCTGCCGTAAACGTGGTCTTGCCCATGACGGTGAGAGGTGCACCGATTGGGAGCTTCCCGGGACAGTCGATCGTCAGCATGTAAGCTGATGCGACTCCTACAAGCAGGAACATCGCGAGCAATACCATTATTGCAATCTTTTTCATGCTGATCAGGTGGCGGGTATAAGGGTAAATGGTTTCTGGAGACGCCAGATTTTTTGCACCCAGCGGTTTAGGGTTTTTTAAAACGATGAAAAATTTTCAGGCTGCCTGCCGGGGACCGAGGGGAGCATCACGCCAAAATTCAGGCTGGCAACAGACCCAGGGCTCATCGTGATGCTGATTCCCGGCTGACCCGGAGTGCAGGGTCAGAATTCAATCGTCATCACCGCTTCCTCCTCTTCATGGAGTTCCCCTTTCAACCTGGCTGAATCAAATTCATAGGCAGCCCACGGGTCATAATCTTCGTAGAGCTCACACTTATCGAGTACATCCACAAATTCCTTTAAAAAAATCCTTGGGATGATATCCACCCGTCCTCCGAATTTTCCCGTTACCCTGCTGATCATCGCCCTGATAAACCGGTGCGAGACCCGTTCCCGATCTACCTCCTTGTAGGCAGCGGAGTAGATGTCACAGACCTTCAGGGCGACGTTCTCGAGCTTGTTCATATTGAACCGGGAGAGAATGATCTGCGGCTGCCGGGGGTTCCTGAATTTATCGGCCTGTAACACGGTGATCCGGTCAAATAGGGCAGGAAGTGAGCGGAAGCCACGCGGTCCTTCAAAGAGCGAGGGTGTACCAGTGACCAGGAAATAACAGTGTGGCATTTCACCCCCGTCAAGGGAATCCACCACCTGTCGTAAGAGTGAATACCCCTTTTCACGCGTCGCACGCGGTGAAGACTGTGTCACTTCCGCCTCGTCGATGGCGACTGCCAGGCCCCGGCATCCCGACCCGATCATAATCGTTACGATCCCTTTCAGGAATACAAATGCGACAGTCTCGTCAATGTCCCCCTTAATCGCTGCTTTCTGTTTGAAATCGCGACCGATATTCGGTTCGGCAGAAAGCCAGCCGATTGCCGACTGCGCGAGCTGGAAGTCCCCCGCATTATTTGCCCGGTAATACGTCCGGAGCGCCGCTGCAAGTGAAGAGTTCATCTCGCTGATCCCGGCGAGTGCTGATTCGATCTCCCGCTCGGTTGCGGTTTCAAGTTCCTGCTCGTTTATCGTATCACCGGCGACCTGGATGATCCGCTCCTCGATCAGGTAGAGCCAGTTGTCGATAACGGCCTTCAATGCGTGTTCGTCTTCCTTCGACCGCAGTGTCATACAGATCTGCTGGTATATCCCTTTTAGCTTGTGAAGGGGGGATGACGGGGAGATGATGACGTGAGAGGTGACAAATCCCTTTTCACGGGCCATTTCAAGCGAGCGTGCAACGAGAAACGTTTTTCCGCTCCCGTAATCCCCCCGGATGAACTTGATGTCGCCCCCGCCGGAAGATACATAGTCCAGCTGGGTGGCAATCACGTCCTCTTCCACCTCGAGACCGACGGCAATCCGCTCGAGTCCGCTGGCTGGCACTGTCCCTCTCCGGAGGGCATTGATCATATTCAGGCTCTCCAGTTTCTGCTCGTCCATCCGATCACGTCCCGGTATACTCATAGATCTCCCCCTGTTCCCCGCTCCCCCTTTTTGCCACGGGACGGACACCCTGCGCAACGCTTTTTGCGACGAGCCTGTTCATTATCCCGGCAACACGGCGTGTCCCGAGAAGTTTCCGCAATTCCGCTTCACTTGCGCGGCGATGTAGTTTCAGGAATTCGAGGACCTTCTCCTCCTGTGGTTCAAGACCGCTGATCCGTACCTCGGGGGCCTCCCTGGTTGAAATGCTTTCCACACCATGCCCGTCCCCCATGACAGGCAGGTCAACGATCGCCCGCTCCTTGCAGCGCCTGAGGATATCCACGAAATCAGCAGTGGCAATGCAGGTCGACAACGCGGGCAGGATGTCAAGTCCCAGCAGGCAGTAGCGTTTGCATGCGGAATGATTGCCTTCACCGATTGCATTTGTCCCAGCCACAAGGTACGCCACGGCCAGGAATTCGAGCCCGTCTGCCGTGAGTTCATCCCTGCGTTCTTCCAGCCGCCCGATCAAGTGGTGCAGGAGTCTCGGGGTAGAATGGATCATCGTATTACCCGTGGTCACCTGCGCAACCCTGATCATATCCTGGGTCCGTTTGATGTTTGAGAGGATGTAAAGGAGCACTTTCTCGCATTCCCTCCACTCTTTGTGGCGAGCGAGGAATTTTGCATATTCAAGACCCCCTGATAAGAAATCACTCCGGTATGCCCGGTAGAACCACCCCCGTGCTTCGGAAACATCTCCGAGTTGTTCGTAGAGATGACCTGTCTCATACAGGCAGACGGGGTTCGCTCCGGGTGAAATGACCGATGTAAATGTCTCAACGGTCTCGTTTTTCGGGTAGTATGTCAGCAGGAACTCTCTAAAGAACGGGATTGCATCGCGGAGCAGGGCATCGGTGCCTGTACTTCCGATACCGGCACTGATCAATTTTTCGTAGGCCGACTTTGCCTCCCGAATCATCCCAAGATAAGCGAGTAACCGGCATTCAGTCAGGTGTAGTTCATCATCCGTATCCCTGGTATCCCCACTCATGGCCCGGCAGATCCGGAGTGCTTCACCGTAGTCCCGGACGGAGATAAGAAGGTCGATATAGTCCCTGGCAATGCCGGGGTCCGTCTCCATCATGCAGGCGTCCTGGTACCCGGAAAGGGCCATCGTCACATTCGAGCGGGAGAGGACCGCGAGGTATTTTTTGAGGAATTCCCGGTTTTTTGAGCGTTCAAACTCTGCAGATGCGGCATCACCTGCCTTTGTGAACTCCCCTGCGGCAATGAGGGCGTCGATGAAGAGCGGGTCAACGTTTGCTTTCAGGGAGGGAAATTTCTCGTACTGGTCCAGGGCATTTCGTCCTTCTCCAACGGCAATGAGTGTAGCCACCAGGTCCCTGCAGTCATCTTCCCGCCGTGACCGCTCTGCCAGGTGTCGCCGGGCGGGAAGTGACCGCCGGTAATCCCCCATATCAGCGAGGCACGTTGCATAATTCCGAAGTGCATCCAGGTTATCGGGATCGAGGTGCACCGCCGTAGAGAATTCGGCGACGGCCCCGTCGTCACCTTTCTCCTTGAGGACCTTACCAAGAAAGCCGTGAACATGGGACGATTCAGGCATGGTACGTGCAAGGTCCCGGAAATGGAGCTCGGCCTCTTCCAGACGTCCGAGTTTGAACAGGTCCGTGGCTGCCAGTACGCCGACCTGCGGTTCCTGTTTCTCGCCAAGGAGGTCCATGCACATTGCATAGGACTCTTCGTACTTCCCTTCTTCAAATAGCTGGAATGCAGAACGTTTTCTCTCGGAGAACCCGGTCACTTCCAGTCCCTTCCAAACCTGAGTGCCACGAGGTTCTTCAGCATCGAGAACGCATCCTGACCCTTGACCCGGGAATCTCCCATGTTCTGCCATATCACCGGGAGTTCCTTTATCACAAACCCTGACCTTCTCATCCGCCAGATCAGTTCCACGTCAAATTCAAACCCGGTTGATGTCATCTCCGGAAGGACCGTCCGCAATGAGCTGCTGTTAAAGATTTTTGCCCCGCACTGGGTATCGTAATATGGCAGGCCAAAAAGGAGCCTGATAATAATATTGAAGGTCCGGCTCTCCAGCCTCCTGAAGGTGCCCTGCGGGGAGGTCACCACTGACCCCGGGACATAACGGGAACCGATGACACCATCTGCCCCATTGAGTCCGTCAAGCAGGCCACTCATCTCCGCAATGGATGTGGAACCATCCGCATCCATGTAACCTGCGAAGGGGGTTTGTGCTTTTCTTAACCCTTCGAGGATGGCCTTTCCCTTTCCGAGCCGTTTCGGATATTCAAGGCAGTCTGTATGCATATCCGGGTTTGCCGCTGCAAAATTACGGATGACATCCGCCGTCCGGTCATCCCCGTCGCAGATAAAGAGGCAGGTGACGGCAGAACCCTTAATGTCACTAAGAAGTATCTGGATGCGCTCCTCTTCGTTATAAGCAGGGATGACCAGTGTACATGCAGCCATCCCTGTCTCTCTCTCTTTTTGGTCCAGTTTACTTCCTCCGGATATATTTGACCTGTTTTAGCCCTGATTTACAGGACAAGCCACGTGACTGTATCATTGGTCATCCCGGGTGACGCACTGAACTGACAACCCGTCATGGCGCCCTGAGTGGACGTTCTGAAAGGGAGTACGTGTGGCAGTTTCACCCGGGTACCAGTGCACCACTATCTTTCGGAGCATTATGCCAAATACATTACGAAGCATCATCCCGCTGGTGTTTTGTTAAGTGATCTGCTAAAGCAGTCCCGGGACGGGCACGGGTTGCCATTAACAGGGCTGTTTCACGGAGTACCTGGTGGTCACGGAGGCAGGAATCGGGAGGCGGGCTTTTTCTCAGGATGGCAGAACTGTTCTCGGTGATCTGGATCAATTCGGTGGCAATGACGGCATTCAGCCATACGAGGTCACGGAGTAACTCCGCAAGGTCATTCTCCTTCATCAGTTCATCTGACATATGAACAGGAGTTGTCGCGCAGACCAGATGAATACACCCCGGATTGTAAAGAAAATCCTTATGGTATCGGCAGCGAAGATACAAAGGAGAAAATGAGTTATCTTGAGAGGATCAGGGACCGCGGAAGGGATGCCAACCCGTTTTTCCGGCTGATGGGAATCGTGGTGGTCTCACTCGGGGAAGGGAAGGCTACACTTTCCATGGAGGTGCGGGACGATATGCTCAACGGCGAAGGATTCCTGCAGGGCGGGATGTTTACGGCGCTCGCCGACGAGGCCATGGTGCTGGCTATTTACACGCTGCTCGACAAGCACCAGGTGATCGCCACGATATCAGAATCGACCAGTTTCATGAGGGGGGCCGGGCCCCGGATGGTCCTGGTCGCAGAAGGCAGAATTATTAAAAAAGGGAGGCGGGTCGTGTTCTCAGAAGCGGACGTAAGGCTCGAGGGACAGCATGATATTATTGCCCGTTCGTCTGCATCGTTTGCAATTTCAACCCCCGAAAAAAAGCAAGTCACGGAAAATGCGTAATATCCTGCTTATCATCCGGGGTCAGTTCTACCCCTGAAAAAGCCACGTGTCATTAGTTTTATCGGACCTGGAATAACCAGAGAACCGCCCACCCCTTTTCTTCAATCACTCGCGTTGCAGGGCAATAGAACTATCATAAAATGGTGATAATGAATACTCAGTACTGAAAATCAGGTGAACGGGGGGATCAAGTGAAGTACATTTTTGTTACCGGCGGAGTGATGAGCGGGCTTGGCAAAGGTATTACCGCGGCGTCAGTAGGACGCATCCTGAAAAGCCGTGGTTATAAAGTAACGGCGGTAAAGATTGACCCGTACCTGAATATCGACGCCGGTACGATGAACCCCGGCCAGCACGGTGAGGTGTTCGTCCTCTCTGACGGCGGGGAAGTAGACCTGGACCTGGGGAATTATGAGCGGTTCCTCGATATTGACCTCGGTGCCACCCACAATATTACGACCGGGAAAGTCTACCGGACGGTCATCGAAATGGAACGGCATGGCGATTTCCTTGGTGAGACCGTTCAGATCATCCCCCACATCACCGACCAGATCAAGACCTGTATCAGGAATGCGGCAGAAACCGTGATTAATGGCAGTGATCTCGCGGAAATATGTCTCGTTGAGGTTGGTGGCACGGTGGGCGACATTGAAAGTATGCCCTTCCTTGAAGCGGTCAGGCAGATGCGGGGGGAACTCCCTGAAGAGGATAGCCTCCTTATCCACGTGACTCTCATCCCAGCGGACTCGATGGGCGACATGAAGACCAAGCCGACCCAGCACTCCGTCAAGGCGCTCCGTGAACTGGGTCTTTACGCGGATATCATCGTCGGCAGGAGTGATCAGCCAATCGGCCCGAACACGAAACGAAAGATTTCGGCGTTCTGTGACCTCCCCCAGGCAGGCGTGATCAGCGCAGCGACGGTGCCCGATATTTACCAGGTGCCGATGGAGATGGAAAAGGAAGGTCTCGCCGAGGTCCTTTCCAAGCATATGGGCCTTGGAAAGAGGTCCGTGAATAATGACTGGTACAGCCTCGTAAACCGGGAGTACACGAACCGTATCAGTGTGGCCATTGTCTCCAAGTATGGGATTGAGGACGTCTATCTGAGTATCAAGGAAGCACTCAAACATGCGGGACGTGCCCTATCGACTGAAGTGAAGATCGGCTGGCTGGATGCAGAACGGTATGAACAGTCAACCCTGGAGGAATATGACGGAATCCTGATCCCCGGAGGGTTCGGGCCGCGTGGAATACAAGGTAAGATCGATGCCATTACCTTTGCCCGGACAAAAGGTATCCCGTTCCTCGGTCTCTGCCTCGGGTTCCAGATGGCGGTTGTCGAGTATTCGCGAAATGTGCTCGGGTGGACCGATGCGACGAGTGAAGAGTTTGGGAAAGGCCGCCATGTGATCGCCATCCTTCCGGAGCAGGAGAACGTAAAAAACCTTGGCGGTACCATGCGACTGGGCAATTACCCGGTGACGATCAGGGATGGGACACTGGCAAAGAAACTCTACGGGTGTAATGAGACGACCGAGCGGCACCGCCACCGCTACGAGGTGGACCCGGGCTCCATAGAAATGCTCGAAAAAGCAGGTGTGGTATTTTCAGGGACTTATGGGAACAGGATGGAGATTCTCGAAGTCCCGTCACACCCGTTCTTTTTTGCGTCCCAGTTCCACCCTGAGTTCAGGTCCCGGCCGACCCGCCCCTCACCCCCGTTCCTTGGGTTTGTGGATGCATGCCGCGAGAGAAGTAAAAAGATCTAAAAAATCCGGGTGAACGAATGGTTAATACAGCAAAATTCATCGACCAGGCCGTAAAGGAGATCAGGGATACCGCTGCAGGCAGGGGAGTTGTCATGGCCCTTTCAGGTGGGGTTGACAGTTCCGTCGTGGCAGCGCTGGCAGAAAAGGCAATCGGGCCCCGCCTGGTACCGATTTATGTTGATACCGGGCTGATGAGAAAGGGGGAGACTGACCGGATCCGTCACCTGTTTGGTTATATGGATCCAAAAGTGGTGGATGCATCGGTCGAATTTCTCACTGCCCTCAAAGGGATAACCGACCCTGAAGCGAAGAGGAAAGCGATTGGTGAGCAGTTCATCCGTGTCTTCGAACGTGAGGCACGGCTGACGGGAGCCACGATGCTTCTCCAGGGGACGATCTATCCTGACCGGATCGAGAGTGAGGGGGGCATCAAAAGCCATCATAATGTCGGTGGCATGCCTCTCCATCTGGAATTTGAAGGGGTGATTGAACCGCTCCGTGATCTCTACAAGGACGAAGTGCGGGACGTTGCCGGTGCACTCAGGCTCCCGGCAGAAATCCAGCACAGGATGCCATTTCCGGGACCCGGTCTTGCCGTCCGGATCATCGGGGAAGTAACACCTGAAAAAGTTGAGGTCGCGAGGGAAGCAAACTGGATTGTCGAGGACGAACTGGTAGAACAGTTCCATCCCTGGCAGTGCCTGGCGGCAGTGATCGGTCTCGGGACCGGGGTGAAAGGGGATAACCGGGTCCATGGGTGGATAGTCGCTGTACGGGCTGTCAACTCACGCGATGGTATGACCGCCGATCCGATCCATCTGCCATACGAGGTACTGGCAAAGATCGAGTCACGGATCACCGGGCAGATCAGGAGTGTGGCAAGGGTGGTGTACGACATCACCCCGAAACCACCTGCGACAATTGAGTACGAATGAGATAAATGGCGACACGGGGGGTCTGCATCGGCAAATCATGCAGCCCGAATACCCATGACGTTTATTTCTTCAACCGGAAAAGATCATAGGGAAAACAGGAAAATCGAGCAGGAAGGATAAAAAATGGAAAATTTACCCAGTTTCAGGGAACTTGATGCACAGTACGTGATGCCCGCATTTACACGGGACATGATGATCACCCGGGGGTCGGGCTCAACCGTGTGGGACTCGGAAGGAAAAGAGTATATTGACTGTGTGGCCGGGATTGCGGTATGCAGCACCGGTCACTGCCACCCGGCCGTAGTGAAGGCGATCTGCGACCAGGCACACGAGTTAATCCACTGCTCCAACCTGTATTACGTGCCGCACCAGGCAGAACTGGCGAAGAAGCTTGTAGAACTGTCAGGCCTCGAAAAGGCATTTTTCTCCAATTCAGGTGCGGAGGCGAACGATGGTGCATTGAAGCTGGCACGCGTGCGGACTGGCAGAAAGAAATTTGTCTCATTTATACATGGGTTCCACGGGAGGACAATCGGCTCACTGGCAGTCACCCACAAACCGGCGATACGGGAACCGTTCGAACCTCTCGGGCTCGAATGCTCATTTGTGGAGTATGGAGACCTCGAGTCCCTGAAGGAAGTGATCGATAAAGAGACGGCTGCCGTGCTG
This sequence comes from uncultured Methanomicrobiales archaeon, assembly GCA_903819595.1. GTDB lineage: Archaea > Halobacteriota > Methanomicrobia > Methanomicrobiales > Methanospirillaceae > CAIKOD01. The sequence continues at coordinate 17,293 of CAIJED010000340.1, forward strand.
GTCGAACCGGTACAGGGTGAAGCGGGTGTCATTACACCACCGGCCGGCTTCCTCGAAGGGGTCCGCGAGATCTGCGATGACCACGGTACGCTGATGATTGCCGATGAGGTACAGACCGGTATGGGAAGGACCGGGAAGTGGTTTGGTTACCAGCATACCCGCGTGATGCCTGATATCTTAACGATTGCAAAAGGGATTGCCAGCGGTTTCCCGATGGGAGCGCTTGTGGCAGGTAATGGGCTGGAATTCCGGAAGAGCGAGCACGGGAGTACGTTTGCGGGAGGGCCCCTCGCCTGTGCAACGGCACTTGCAACAATTGATGTCATCGAAGAGATTCTTCCGTCCATTGCCGCCAAGGCAGAACGGTTCAGGAAAGGCCTGTCCAGGCACCACATCCGGGTTGCCGGTCTCCTGATAGGGATGAGTACTGGTGACCGCTGTGCGTCCATCCGGGATGCCTGCGCCGAAAAGGGCGTACTCGTAAACTGTGCCGCGGATGGAAACCTGCGGCTGATGCCACCGCTGGTCATCAGCAACATCGAGATTGACCGTGTGATTGAGGTGGTCAATGAAGCGATGGGTTAGGGGGTGCTACCAGAGCGAGGGCTATAGTTTTGCGAAGAGCGCCGCCGAGGTCAGGAAAAAACATGGTCTTGACCGGATTGCCAGGCTTGCAAGCAATGAAAATCCGGACCCGCCTTCAGAGGCCGCACTGAAATCCGGGACTGATGCCCTGATCCATGCCAACCGGTACCCGGACGAGCGGCAGGCATTCCTTCATGAAGCTCTAGTCGCAGCGCATGGCGATTACCCTTTCGTCACCGGCGTAGGGATGGACGGGGTGATCGAGACAACGATCCGGACACTGGTGGAACCGGGAGAACTTGTCGCGATTTCCACGCCCACGTTCTCTTTTTACCGCCTGTCTGCCATTGCGCAGGGGGCGGGAGTCGTCGAAGTGCCGAGAGGGCCGGGTTTTGCAGTTGAACCTGTCTCCTTCATCGAGGCATGCGAAGAAGCGAAGCTGGCATTCCTCTGCACCCCCAACAACCCGACAGGAAATGCCACCTCCCCGGCAGTGATCCGTGAGATCCTCGGGCAGATCGAGTGTGTCCTGTTCCTTGATAACGCATATGTGGAGTTTTCAGCATTTGATTATCTCCCGCTGTTGAAGGAGTACGATAACCTGATTATCGGAAGGACGTTTTCGAAAGCGTACTCGCTTGCCGGGCTCCGGGTTGGATATGCGGTGGTACCGGAATGGTTCAGGCCCTATTACCTCCGTGCCGCGACACCCCACACCCTCAACGCCGTGTCGGCTGCGGCGGCCGTGGGGGCCCTTTCTGATCTACCACATCTCGAAAGAGCACGGACCCGGGTCCAACGGCTGCGAAAAGAACTAACCTGCCGGTTGGGTTACCCGGTCATGCCATCGGACGCAAACTTTGTCATGGTGGATGTCGCGCCGCTCGCGTCAGATGAGGCAGTCGACCGTCTTTCCCGGATGGGGGTACTCGTCCGTTCATGCAGGAGTTTCCGCGGTCTCGAAGACCACTATGTACGGGTGAGTATCGGGGCTGACTGGGAGAACGAGATGTGCATTGATGCCTTTGGCCGTTTAAATTCATGATGTACGGGATTTCCGGGACCCCCGGCACAGGAAAGTCCGCGATAGCCGGCGAGCTGGTACGGCGGGGTCACCCGGTGGTCCATGCGAACGAAACGGCCAGGGAATTTATGATTGAGGCAGACCCTGAACGGGACGCCGTCATCATTGACGAAGATGCATGGATTGCCTCTTTCCGCCCGGTAGACGGGTTTATTGAAGGGCACCTGGTCCATCTTCTGCCCTGTGACCTGGTGATCATTCTCCGCTGCCGGCCGGATATCCTCAGGTCTAGGCTTGCCGTGAGGGGATACAAGGAGGGGAAAATTCAGGAGAATGTGGAGGCCGAAGCACTCGATCTGATCCTCATTGAAGCCCTTGAGGTTCACCCGCCAGGGCACATTTTAGAAATTGACACAACCAGTGCCGGGATCCCTGCCTGCGTGGAACAGATAGAGCAGTTTATCCGATGGGAGATACCTTCCTCTTATGGGAAGAACGACTGGTCGGACTACCTGGAGCCAAAAAGATGACCCTTGACCATTTCAGACCGCATGTGAAGGACTGGTTTAACCCGTTCATTGCGGTCTCGATCAAGATGGGCCTGACCCCTAATATTCTGACCGTCGGATCACTGATCGCCGCAATTGCAGCGGGCGTCTTTTTTTATTTCAATAATATCGTGCCAGCGGTTGTGATGGTCGCGCTGAATGCAGGTTTCGATGCGCTGGATGGCGCTCTTGCCCGGGCAATGAATATCCAGAGCCCGAAGGGTGATTTCCTCGACCACGTGGTCGACCGGTACGCAGATATTTTCATCATCACCGGTATTATTGGTGGTGGCAATTCAGGCTGGCTGCTTGGAATTTTTGCCCTGACCGGTGTATTGATGTCTTCATATATCGGCACCCAGGCACAGGCGGTGGGTGTAGGGAGATTTTATGGCGGGGTGCTCGGGAGGGCAGACCGCCTGCTGCTGATCATGGTGGCCGGTGTCCTGACACTGGTATTCCCGGAGGGAGTGTTCGGGGTTCCACTGCTCGGCTGGCTACTCGTGATATTCGGAGTGTTCGGCCATTTCACCGCGGTCCAGCGGTTCCGGCACACCTGGCACAAAATTGAATAGGTGACAGGATTTTTTGGTCCGGCATATCCCGGACTTCCATCTTCTAGAGAATGCGATAGAAAAAACCATCAAAAGACAGGGGGTTCAGTTCTAAAACCATCGATCCAGTGTCTTTTGACCGGCTTTCCCCGCAATCCCTTCAAGCGCTTTTCTCACCCGTTCTATTGAAAAGTCATACTCCCCGCAGAGCATCTCCTCGATCTGTACCGCATCAGGTGGATGCCAGGCGAGGTCATACTCACTGGTGACCGGAGGGTGTAAGAAAAAGTCCATCACCGGGCCTGGATCGAAATCCGGTTCCCTCTCTAACATGGTCTTCTCAAATTTTCCTTCTTTTACCAGTTTAAGGCCTGTTTTTGGGCCGATCCCTTTTACGCCAGGGTTGAAATCATTCCCGATCAGTACCGCGATCTGGACGAGCTGCCCGCGGGTGATATCAAGCCCTTTCAGGACATCGGCGAGGGTGACCCGTTCCGGGTTTAACGTCACGCTTCTCCCGTGAATTTTCCGTTTTCCACTGATCGTCAAGTTTCTGACCAGCAACGGGACACCGAAGAGCAGTGTATCATAGTCCTGCGATACTACATAGGACGCATTACCCTGCATGACCATGTGAGCCGCCTGCGCCTCCCCCTCGCTTGGTGCCTCGATGCAGGGGATCCCCATCAGGCCCAGGAGTTTTTTTGAGGTCTCGATAATGTCCCGGTCGACCCTTGATGATGAACGTGCCTGCTTGTATGCCTCTTCGGTGTCCCCCCGTAGAAGCGCTTCCTTCATGCGTTCCCCAGCGAGTTCCCGAATACTCCTCCGCTCTTCGATCGTCTTTTGTTTAAAATCCGGCGGGGGCCCGTCGAATACATACACAGGCCTGACCCCTTTGTCGAGGAAATTTGCATTCCGGAAGAGAATACCCGAAAGGTGAGACGTGACACGGCCTTTTTTGTCCATCAGGGGTGTTCCGTCAGGCTGGCGGATAATAGAAAGGAACTGGTAGAGTGCATTGTGGGCGTCGACTGCCGCCACTCCCGGGAGTGCTTCCCATGCGACAGGCCCTTTGTATTCGATGATGATATCACGTAACGCGACTCCCATGGTACCTCATAAAAATGTGTATCCTAGCGGTAGATACGTTTCCCGAATTCGTTGATTACGTTATCAAGATGGGTGGCAGTTGCATCGTATTTCTGGACCAGGTTCGCTGAAATCTCCTCCAGGTTCGCCCTGATTGCCTTGTCACGTACCTGGATGCTGCGTTCCAGTGAACGGATCCTGATGCTCTGCGACAGGAGGAGCCCCCCAAGTGCAAGCATCATCAGTATTGCACCCAGGGCGATTGTTATATCATACCAGAGGCGCGTGACAAGTGCGAGCGTGGCAACAACGAGGATAATCACCAGGATGATGTCGCGCGCGTAATCCCGAATATCCATGCTTTTAGATAATGAAGGCCAACTAATTAAACTACCTATGGAGAATGGAGTGTTATTATGGAGTTGAAACAGCTGGTCCCGCTGGCGGGAATGCTGGTTATGCTGGTCCTTGTCGAAATTGCTGCGATACTTCTGTCACTCCCCATGAAGGCGGCAGGAATTTCAGCATTCGAAGACCCTTCGTCAATATTAAATCCCCTGATTTTTATCGTGATCCTCCTCCTGTTTACGGCAGCGCTCCTGGTGCTCCTGAAGTACCGCTACCGGCAACTGATCATTGCCATCATTGCCATCTCGATATTTTTTACGTTTGTTTATATTTTCAGCTCCATTGTGACCCTTTTCACCAGCAACGAGATCGTTGCGGTGGTCGTGCCTCTCGCGCTGTCGGGGGGGGCAATTGCCCTCCTGTACCGGTTCCCGGAATGGTATGTCATTGATACGCTTGGGATCCTTATTGCCGCAGGTGCGGCGTCAATTTTTGGGATATCGCTCGGGATTGTGCCGGTCATTCTCCTCCTTGTCCTTCTCGCTCTCTATGACGCCATCTCTGTGTACAAGACCCGGCATATGATCACCCTTGCAGAAGGTGTCATGGAGATGAAAACGCCCATTCTCTTCGTTATCCCGAAGAAGGCCAGTTACTCATATATCCGGGATGGGATCGGAAAGATTGGTGAAGGAGAACGGGGCGCGTTCATTATGGGGATGGGAGACCTCATTATGCCTGCGATCCTCGTGGTCTCTGCCACTATGTTCATAAAATCAGGCGGGCTGCCATTCATCAATATCCCAGCGATTGGTACCATGATCGGGTCATTGGCCGGCCTTATTGTCCTCCTGTGGTTCGTGAATAAAGGAAAACCGCAGGCAGGGCTCCCACCATTAAACGGTGGGGCAATCATTGGTTTTCTCGTCGGGTGTGCAATAAGCGGGAGCTGGGGATGGATGATCATCTGATTACCCGAATAATACCCGGAACTTTTTTAAAAACCTGGAAATACCTGGTCTCATCTAAAAATTGTTGATAGTTTAATTATTTTATATAGGGTACGCCATTTCAGTACGTGATAGGGTAGGGTTCGGGCTCTTCCACGGGTCCGGGTTCCCGCCAGTATTCCATGATCGTATGAAGGACCTCGTCAACCCCCGAGTTCTGGCCGGTTGACATCAGGGGATAACCGTCCAGGCCTTTGATATCAGATTTATTTGCCACTGCGATGACCGGGATATCGATCGTACTGGTAATTTCCTCGTAGAGTTTTATCTGGTCTTCAAGAGGGAACCCGCAATGTTCGCTCGGGTCAAGGATGAAGAGGATCACATCGGCAATATTCGTAATTGCTGCCATCGCCTGCCGTTCGATGGGGTTTCTCTCCTCCGGCAGCCGGTCAAGTACACCCGGGGTGTCGATAAACTGCATCCGTTTCCTGCCGTCCACCCGGTGTCCGACAATGACACCTTTCGTCGTAAATGGGTACGAAGCCACCTCCGGGTCAGCGGTGGAAACCAGCCTGATGAAGGATGATTTACCGACATTCGGGTACCCGGCGATCACGACCGTGAAAATGTCTTCTACATGCGGGAGCTTCCGGACGACGTTTCGTACATCATTTAAGAACCGCAGCTCGGAGTCTATCTGGTGGACGACTGAAGCGAGCCGTGCTACTGCCCGTTTTCTTGCGGCCATCGGATCAGCGCCCCGACGTGTCTCGTATATCAGGTCAGGGCCGTGGAGACGGGACCACCTGGCTGCCCATCCGATCGCCCCGAGGGCTTTTTTCAGCCTAGGAATTCCGTACAGGATATCAACAGTCTCCCGGTAAAAAGGGGGGAGGGTCTCGAATTCAGGGAATGTCTGGATCACATGGACCAGCCGGTCGTGGATAGAATGACTGACCGCCCGCACGAAGTCCTGGTTTGCGCGGTCTTTATTCGCTTTTAATTTCATTTTAGCCGCAGCACGCCGGAAACACTTGTCAAGGACTTCGTCAGCGGTCGGTACGGTCGGGATTCTCTCAAATTCCACAGAAGTTCAACCTAACCTATTTATGGTACTCCCATGATTAATCATTATGGATCTTTCCCTTATTCAGAAAGACATCCTGATCACACTAATTTCGCTCTACCAGAAGCATTCCCATCCAATTAAAGGGGAAGATATCGCGGATGTCATTAAGCGGAACCCTGGCACGATACGAAACCAGATGCAGTCCCTTAAAGCGATAGGGCTGGTTGACGGGGTGCCGGGTCCGAAGGGTGGGTATAACCCGACGGCCCTTGCCTTCCGGGAACTTGACCTTGACAGTACGGACGAGGATTCTGATGTCCGTATCTCGCGGAACGGCGAGACCGTGACGGGTGCAAAGGTATCAGAAATAGATTTCACTACTCTCTGTCATCCGGATATTTGTCATGCGTTAATAAAACTGATTGGAAGTACCAAGATCTTCGAGATCGGTGACCAGATTACGATTGGCCCGACGCCGGTCAACAAGCTCCTGATCCGTGGGGAGGTGTACGGAAAAGACGAGATGGAACAGTCACTGCTGATTTCCACCCAGGAGATGATCTCACTGCCGAAAAAATCGATCCGGCATTACATGAGTACCCCGATCCTCTCTCTTCCGTCCGGAGCCACCATTCGTGATGCACTCCACCTCTTCAATACCCGTCATATCCATGGTGCCCCGGTTATTGGAACCCGCGGCCTTGAAGGGATAGTCACCCAGTCTGACGTGATTAATGCAATAGATAATGAAATGCCCTTAACGACGAAGGTCAATACGGTCATGACCCTGGATGTCGTAAAAGCATCAGCTGACGTCCAGCTCTTTGAGGTGATCGGCAGGTTCAAGGAGCGTCAGATCGGCCGGCTGGTGGTCGTTGAAGGGGATGTCCCAGTCGGGATTCTTACCCAGTCGGATATCATCAGGGTATTCCCATCGCTTTAGGCTGGGGACTGGCAAACACGTCGGGAGATACATTCGTCAGTTGACAGGATAACATAAAAGGGATATGGCCCGGTCTTTTCATCTGTCCGGGTCGCATTACTGCCGCTGTGAATTGCGGGATCTGCGGGATCCACATGATGTGCAATGTTTACGGCCTATTCCGGAAGATCATTATCCTGGAGATCTCACGGGGGGCTCATCTATTTATGGCTCTACTCTAAACAGATTTTACACCTTCCCTAACATAATGCATGGTGATTGAGACTCTTCCGGTTTTCCAGGCCGGGGTCCTTATAAGACAAAACACGACGGGCCTTTTGCCAGTCAGCGATTCCGGTGGAATTTAAAAAAGAAGGCAGGACCGGTAGCATGGGAAGAGCAAAAAGGAGTACATGATATCATGACAGAAATTCCAATTGCACCAGTAATGAGGATTATCCGGAAGACCGGTGCTGACCGGGTCAGCAACGAGGCAGGAGAGGCCCTTGCAGACCTGATGGAGCAATATGGCCAGAAAATTGCAAAAGAAGCGTTGAAACTTGCATCTCATGCAGACCGGAAGACAATAACCGCGCATGATGTCAGGATGGCTGCTGAGATCCTCAGCTAGGAATAATCAACGTTTTACCGATTTTCTCATCAATCTTTCGAGTTTTTTAAACATCTTTAAATATTAATATATCATCATTTTTTTCTATGACACGTATACTCGCTCATCAGCTTTCAAAAAAGAAAATCATGACAACTGAGGGAAAGGTCATCGGGACCCTCAAGAATATCATCATCGACGATGAGACCGGCCAGGTGATAGACCTGATCATACACCCGGATTCTTCCTTTGATACCTCAGGGTACCGTCTTGAAGGTGAGAAACTCTATATAAATTTTGAAGCAGTAAAAGACATCAAGGACTATATTGTCGTTGACCGTTACCTATCAAGAAAATGAGCTGAATACTCCTGCACCGCCTCAATAAACCCATCTCCATAACTGTTTTTAGCGATATATCCTGCAACGGCCTTTACCCCGGGATGGCCGTTTGCAACGGTAGCCCCGACCCCTGCAGCTCGAAGCATCTCAATATCGTTTATTGCGTCGCCAATCGCGAAAAATTCATCAGGCGGGATCATCAGGTCATTGGACAGGTCCATAAATGCGGTGGCCTTGTTGACACCTTTTGCCTGGAGATGGATGGCAAAACCGGTATCAATCACCAGTACATCATTGCCCGGGAGCAATTGTTCTACGTCTTCGGGAGGAACGGTCCGCAGGAAAGCGACATCCGCATAGCGGTACTGGGGGCTGAGTAAATGAAGGGGAGTCCCGGTATCCCGGTAGTGTTCCTGTACTACCCGGAATGCCTCGAGACAGGCGGGTTGATCACCATGGATATGGAGTTCCCCTGAGAATCCAATCCGGTAAACGCCACCATTTTCCGCAATAAATGTCCCGGATGTACCGATCATGCGGCACAGTGCATCCATGAAGCAAGAGGTATTCCCGCTTGCCAGCACAACCTCCACGCCACGTGAGACCAGCTCCCTGATGGTCGTGATCGCCCCGGTGTGCAGGAAACGGCCCTGATCAGTGATGGTGCCGTCTACATCTGTCAGGAGTGCCCTCAGCACGGCTTGAGACCTGCCTCTTCAACCATGAACGGCGCTTCACCCTCGGGCAGGTTCGGGCTGTCCACGAGGCGGGCAATTCTTTTCCCACCCTTGCTTTTCCGGAGGTATAACCTGAATGTGGCGGTATGGCCCACAATGTTACCACCGATTGGCTTTGTAGGGTCACCGAAGAATACGGCCGGGTTCGACATTACCTGGTTTGTCACCAGCGCCACGGCATTGTTCTCGTCGACGAGCTTGAACAGTTCATGCATGTGCCGGTTCAGTTTCTGCTGCCGGGTGGCAAGGGTACCCCGGCCTGCGTATTCTGCCCGGAAGTGTGCAGTCAGGGAATCGATGATAAACAGCCGGACCGGCATATCGGACTCCTTCATCTCGGCGGCACGCTCGCGTGCGGTATCAATGAGTAGCATCTGGTGATCTGACGTGTGGGCACGAGCGACATGGATGTTTTTCAACACCTCCTGCGGGTCGGGATGGTCTACTTCAAGACCGTTCACCATCTGCTCGATACGTTCAGGCCTGAACGTGTTTTCGGTATCGATGTAGATCGCGCTCCCTTTCAGTCCCCCGTCAGACTCGGGGAGCTGGACATTTACCGCGAGCTGGTGAACGATCTGACTTTTACCGGACCCGAATTCACCATACATCTCGGTGATCGCCTGTGTTTCGAGGCCCCCGCCAAGGAGGGCGTCGAGATCGGGGACGCGTGTCTGCAGTTTCCGGACATCCTTCCGCTGCTCGAAGACCTCCTTTCCTGTTTTGAAACCGCCGATATTGACCATTTCGCGGGCGGCCTTGATCATCTTCTTTGCAGCGGCCTCTCCAATCTCCGCGGTTTCCGAGAGATCGAGCGGGGATGCTGTTGCAATGCTTTCAACGGTGACAAATCCGGCATCCCGGAGTTTCTCGGCAGTGGTTGGACCAACGCCGGGTAAGTCATCAAGTTCCAGTGGACCTGTGGTGGTCATTTCTTATCTACCTCTTATGAAAATAACATCATATACTCTCGCTTATATTCCTCGGGCATGTGCGCAGGGTGAAAGTGAAAAAAACCGGTCACGGGAAAATTCAGCCCGCTGTGTACTGGTTCACTGATATGTTGCAGGCAGCCCGCATATCAGGAAACGTGGTCGGGATGGTCCTGACTTCCTGGTCGTACCGAATCAATCTGTTCTTTCAGGCACCGGCACCTTACAAGGACCTTTTCAGGGGATAGTTCTACTGCCTCGATAGTTTCCGGGGTGATCGTATGACCGGTAAGCGTGCCGGTTACACGGACTTCGCGGCCATGAGTATGTTCGCCTTGAATCAGGTAGGAGGTCGTCCCGTCATCAATCCATGTTCCATTCCGGTCAGCCAGGACCGTCCCCTGGATTTCTATTGGCTGCCCGAATACCCGGGTCTCAACAGAGATTGAACTGCCCCGCCCGACACTCAGTTCCCGCTCACCCGTTCTTCCAACCCGGGCAGTGGCATTATAAATTGCAATGGAGTCCCCCAAAAAATAATGTTTAACTGCGATATCTCCCCAGAATACTACCCTGATCTCACCGGTTTCATCCCTGACCAGGATATTTCTCACATGGGACCGGGAGCCATCTTTCGCGAAAAAAGACCTCGCAGGCAGCACCGTGGAAATTGTCCCCCTGACAGAATACACCCCGTCGTCGCCTACTCCTGCAATGGAGTTCATCAGCACTTCAATTTCCAATTCTATCTCTTCTACTGTGCTTTTTTCATCTACACTGTATTCCCTCACGGGTGGGCGTGAGCGGTCGACCGCACTGGTAATACGTAATGTTGTCCCGGGTAGCAGATTATCCAGGATTTCCGGTATCCAGCAGATGAGCCGCGCTGTCCCGGTCCCGTCTCCAATGACACAACTACGCATCTCTCCCCCGGTCCCGTCACGGCGAGTGAAAAACCTGGGCTCCTCCAGTGAAAGTAACCTCGCCTCAATTGTTCTGCGTTCTGCCGGCGCCGTGTTGAGCGGCGGTATATTGCTCCTGCATTCGATCTCGCAGGTGGCTTTGCGGATGGCCAGTGCCATGATATCACCCGGTCGTTTTCCCGTTTTCCCGATGACTTCGAGGACGTCACCGTTCTCGATCTCCTGGGCAGCCATGGCTTTCTCGTCCCAGAGGACTAATTTTGTCTCGCCTGTCTCATCTCCGACAAGGACCGTGGCAACGAGGCCTTTCTCCCCGTCGGAGCGATCGAACTCCTTTGGTTCACTCTTTTCGATGACTTTTGCAAAAAAAGAGAAAAGACTTGATTTTGCCACCAGGCCATGGATCTTCACGTGCTGGCGGCCAAGGTCGGCGACGACCAGCATTGCACCCGCCAGTTCATCGACGAGGTCTCCGCATTCCCGGACCTTCTCATCTACACGTCGCTCGAATTCCTCCCTGCTGAGCAGGTCGTCAACGAGCGCGTAGTGGAACTGCACCGGGGTGACCTCTCACTTACCGCTGCTGCTGCCACGGCGGTGTGACCATCGTTGACGTGACGTCCTTTGTGGTCTCTCTAATCCGCATCAGTGCCTTATCTTCTCCATGTACGAGGACTTCGGCAGATCGGGGCCGGCAGTTGTACTGGGATGCCATGGAAAACCCGTAGGCCCCTGTATCAAGGACTGCAATGATGTCCCCCGCTTCTACTGCCGGGAGTAGCCGGTCAGCGGCCAGAATATCCCCTGTCTCACAGATCGGACCTGCGATAGAATAGGTCTCTTCTGCCGGAGACGAGGCCTTGTTGGCGACGATGACTTCGTGGTAGGAGTTGTACATGGTCGGCCTGATGAGAAGGTTGAACCCTGCATCGACATTGGCAAAATTTTTATGGCCAAATTTGACCGAATTTACACGGGTAAGGAGTACCGAAGAATCGGCCACAAGATATCTGCCCGGCTCCACCCAGAGTTCAGGGCTGATACCGGCATCGGTGATCCCTTCGAGAAACACCGGTACTACTGCCCGGGCATACTCTTCAGGGGTTGGTCGAGGATCGGTGTCGTGGTGGTAAGGGATACCGAGTCCACCGCCAAGGTCCACAAATTCAAGGGCTACCCCGATCCCGGTCAGTTCCTTTGCGACCCTGACCATCACTTCTGTGGCTTTCACAAAGGGTTCGATTTCGAGGATCTGGGAACCAATATGGCAATGTACTCCAACCGGCACCACATTGCTGCACGCGATCGCCTCCCTGTACGCCGGGAGGATCTTCTCGTGGGCAATCCCAAACTTGCTTGAAGCGACCCCAGTCGCAATTTTCGGGTGTGTCGGGATATGGAGTGCAGGGTTGACACGGAATGAGACCCGTGCGTTCTTCCCGGCAGCTTTTGCTGCCGCATCGAGCTGGTGGAGTTCGTCGAGTGAGTCTACTGATACGGTGACACCATGTGCAACGGCAAGGTTGAGGTCGCTGGGGCTCTTTGAACTCCCGTTAAAGAGGAGGTCTCCCGGTCTCATCCCCGCAGATAGTGCAAGCTCGAGTTCACCGGATGAGAAGACATCAGCACCGGCACCGAGGTTGCCCAGTGCACGGAGGAGCGAGACGTTTCCATTGGCCTTTGCGGCATAGAGTACCTTCGATTTCGGGTACAGGGATGCCAGGGCATTCCGGTAACGCTGGTAATTGTCGCAGATCCGCTCTTCATCGGTTACGTACAGTGGTGTCCCGTACTCATGGGCAAGGGCGACCAGGTCATGCCGGCCGATCAGGAGGTGCCCGTCCTGTACCGAGAGATGTGGGGGGAGGTTCACGCTTCGAGCCCCCGCATCCTGCCAAGTGCTTCGATAATGCGTTCTTTAGGCCTGGTGAGTGCAAACCTGACATAGCCCTCTCCCCCTCGCCCGAAACCGACACCCGGTGTCACGACAATACCTGCCTTGTCGAGCATCATGGCAGAAAATTTCATGCAGTCTTCGACCTGCATCCATACATAGAATGTTGCTTTGGGCAGGGGGACGTCGTAGCCCAGTTCGATGAGTCCCTGTACAAGGATGTCCCGGCGTTCCTGGTAGATCGAACAGGCTTCACGGACACAGTCCTGCGACCCTTTCAGGGCCGTGATTGCGGCATGCTGCACGGCGTTGAACACTCCTGAGTCCACGTTGGTCTTGACACGGCCAAGCCCTGACAGGATATCCGGGTTGCCTACGGCCATCCCGATCCGCCACCCTGTCATATTATAGGTCTTCGAGAGGGAGTGCATCTCGACCCCGACTTCCATCGCCCCTTTCACCTCAAGGAAAGATGGGGCACGGTAACCGTCATACGCAATTTCAGAATAGGGGTTGTCAGAAACCACAATGATATCATGCTCGCTGGCAAAATCCACCACCTCGCGATAGAAGCCGGTCGGGGCGACCGCAGCCGTCGGATTGTTGGGATAGTTGATGAACATGAGTTTTGCCATCTTAAGGACGTCCTTTGGGATGTCAGAAAGGACGGGTAAAAAATTATTCTCCCTTGTAAGCGGCATTTCATGTACCCTGCCCTCAGAGAACAGCGTTCCCGTATAGTACCCAGGGTAACCAGGACTTGGAGCGAGGACGTAATCACCCGGGTTGACAAAAGCTTCTCCAATATGGGTAATCCCGTCTTTTGATCCCATCAGGGCGAGTACTTCTTTGCCAGGGTCAAGGGTGACCCCGAACCGCATTTTATACCAGTCGGCTACGGCACTCCGGTACTGTGGCATTCCCGCATAATTCGGGTAATGGTGGTTTTCTACATGGTGTGCCGCTTCGCAGAGTGATTCCACGATATGGCGGGGTGTCGGGAGGTCCGGGTCACCCACCCCGAGGTCGATGACATCAACGCCGCTCCTTATTTTTTCGGCCTTCATCTCATCGATCCGGGCAAAAAGGTAAGGGGGAAGATGGCCCATACGATTTGCGTACATGTGCTGTATTTTATGATTTGATGCGATACATCCCTTTCGGCACCATGATCTCGAACCGGGCACCTTTGCCCGGCTCGCCTATCTCTTTAATGGTGATGCCTGTAAGGGAGAGAATCTCCCGTACCAGGAACAAACCAAAACCTGTGTTTTTCCCGAACCCCATCTCGAAAATCCGCTCCTTTTCGTTATCAGCGACACCAACTCCATTATCTTCCCACGCAACGACCAGATCCCCTCCTGATAGATGGTATGATATCAGGATTTCATTTAACCGCTCTCCATGCCTGATCGAGTTGTCAAGGAGATTGGAAAATACTTTTTCAAGCATCGGATCTGAAAAAATCTGTACGCCTTTCATATCTGCCTTCAGGGTGATCGTTGACGGGACCCGCTGACGCGGTATGATCGTATCTAAGTCAATCCATTGCGGCTCATGGGTGCCCAGATCCTGGTAGACCCGGGTGAATTCAATCTGTGACTGGATTGCCGTTATACCGGAATGTATTTTCTGCAGATATTCAGCCATTTCGGAATCCTTAACCTTCATCTCTGTGATTTGAAGGAATCCGAGAACAACCATGATCTGATTGAGGATATCATGCCGGGTAATATTACTAAGTATATTGAGCTGGCGATTGACCTTGTGCAGGGTAGTTTCGGTCCGCTTACGTTCGGTGATATTCCGGCCATTAGAGATAATAGCAGGTTCTCCGTTGTACATGATTACGCGACTGCTCACTTCCGTCGGGATACGGGTTCCATCCTTTGCGTGGTGAGCCGTTTCAAAAACAACATGTCCGGTTTGTTTCAGTTCCTGAATACGAGTCTGGACCATATTACCATATTCGGGTTCGTCTATGTCGCTGGGACTCATTTTAAGCAGTTCTTCATGTGAATAGCCAAGTCTCCTGCAGATTTCATCGTTAACTTCCAGGAAATGGCCCTGCATATCATGGATCACAATCGCATCGCCGGCGTTGTTGAAGAAGTCCCGGAACTTTTCCTCGCTCTCCCGCAATGCATCCTCCGCCTGTTTGCGTTCCGTGATGTCATGAATAACTCCTACAACAGTATTCTCCCGTGGATTGTATTCTGCAACAGAATGTATATCGAGGACTGCCCCATCAGATGGCCTCTGGATTTTAAACTCAACATTATAGGGAGATTTTCCCGCAATAAGGGCTTGTTAATTAATAAATTAATTAACTTTTATTAATGGTGGGGTGGATAGAATAATTCCAGTCCCCATGAAAATCATCCATTGAAAGATTAATTGAACTCAACTGTTCTTTTGTAACCTCTATCCCTTTGGGGTAGGACCTTGCGTCAAGTTCACATTTTACGAAAAGTCCTTTTGTTGTAGTTGTACCAGCAATGAGGTTTACGATAATTTCATGGCTAATTAGTGGTTTACCCCTCCAATTTTGGCTAATAAATGAAAATAGACGATGCTCGATTTTATTCCATTTGCTTGTCCCAGGAGGAAAATGACAGACAAATATAATCATTCCCGTTTCATCTGAAAATTTTTGCAGTTCCGTTTTCCATAATTTTCGTCGATAACCGTTACTGCCTCCGCTATCTGCTGTAATTAACAAAGATTGTGCAGAGGGATATAGTTCTTTTCCCATGGAATACCACCATTGTCGAATACTTTGAACCGCAAATGCAGATGTATCATTATCAATGCCCACATTCACCCACCCTACATTTTTTGCAATATCATACACTCCAAATGGGGTCACTTTCCCTAGTTCAGGTATTAAAAAATCGTGATCCTTGACCATTTCAGGATCTCCTTTTGGTCGGTATTCCTTACCACCATTTTTAAAATTACCGACTAATTCTTTCTTTTTTGCGTCAACAGATATTACAGGTTGGATATTTTTTTGAAATTCTTCAGTCTTTTTATTTATATATTCGAATTGGGCATTTCGGTCAGGATGGACTTGCCCTTCAACGGTTTTTTTATTTGCTTGTAAACTGTATCCCATTTCATCTAAAAGTTCTGCTACGGTGACGTGGCTAACTTTATGTTGCTTTTCGTTAAGCTCTTCGGCCAGCTTCCGTGTACTTTTACATGACCATCGTAATGGGGATTCAGGATCTCCCCTAGTATATGGTTCAATAAGGCTTTCTAAGTCAGTTTTAAGGGTCTTATCTTTCTCTGAAATCTTTTTACGGCCGCCTCCTTCTTTCCGAATTCTTTTCGAATCAGTGGCTTCTTGTTTTTTTAGATCGACTATACCTGCTGTTATAGTATTACGATTTAATTCGAATAATGTGGAGACAGTTGAAATTCCCCCATATCCCAATTCTTCAGCTACAGCCCCTCCAAACAATCTTCTCTGTAACTCGTTTAAATGAGGGTTCAATTTTTGATAAATCCGTTTCAGAGATTCGTCTTCCATATAACAATATTGTAGATAAGAGTTATAAGATGCTTATGTTATTAGTTAACAAACCCTAAGATCTTTCAGAGTCGAATTGAGGAGCAGGCGATAGCAGGCAAGGGGGATTTTCTGGATAACTTCAAGGGTAAATTGCGCTCCATCGAGACCATAAAGAATCTTTGCACCTTCCGACGCGGTAACAGTATGTTCATTTAACCTGATCTCCCAGTTTCCCGACCTGCCGATCTCTTCAGCCCGTTTTAACCGCATCTCGCTCAGGCGGAGTATATCCCCTGCCTTTCTCCGTTCTGTACTATCCTGCATCAGGCCGAGCATACGCTCAGGCTCACCAGGGGGACTGGATTCGATTTTGCCTCTTGCCCAGATCCAACGAATTTCACCATCAGCCCGACGTATACGGCACTGAAATTCCCAGTCATGCGGGTCTGACTGGGCCTCTTTGAACGCCTGATCCACGAAATCCCGATCTTCCGGCAGGACATGTTCCAAAAACATCTCGTATGTCCATTCCGGTAAAAGGGAATCGTATCCAAAAATCTGGTCGTTCCGTAGTGATCGCCACATCGTATGACGTTTCAGGTCAAGGTCCCAGGTCCCCATTTGTGCTACGTCGAGAGCGAATCCAAGTCGCTCCTCGCTCTTTCGCAGTGCTGCCTCTGCGCGTTTTCGTTCTGTGATATCCTCAATTGTTCCTTCGAAGGCGACGATCTTACCGCAGGTATCACGTATAACTCTTGCATTTGTAGTAATCCAGATAGGATGCCCATCCCGGTGCCAGTTTTGCATCTCGAAATTCCGAACCTCCCCTGCCGCTGAAAGTGACTGTTTAAAGAGCTGCCGGACTTCAGGGTTGACATATAACTGCTCCTGGATATCGTGGATTGCAGATATCATCTCTTCGGGGGAGTCGTACCCGTATATTCGTGCAAATGCCGGGTTCATATTCAGATATCTACCCTCCGGAGTTGTCTGGAAGAGCCCAAGAATTGAATTATTAAACAATGAGCGGAATTTTCTTTCGCTTTTAAGAAGTTCTTCTTCTGCTTCTTTTATATCCGTTACATCCCGGCCGACTGATTGGTACTCGGTTATTCTACCTGAAGCATCGAATATCGCCCGGTCGCTCCAACGCTGCCACCGGATGGTGCCGTCAGGCATAATAATCCGGTGCTCAATGGTATCGACGGGATTATCCTGTATCAACGACCTAAAAAACTGGTTTATGCGTTCCTGGTCCTCAGATAAGATCTTTGGTCTGAAACGGTGACCGAGGATATCGTTCCGGGCGAAGCCGAAGTATCTGCAATACGCTTCATTTACAAAAATATGTGTACCGTCAGGCAAAAAACGGGAAATTAATTCTGTCTGGTCCTCGATTACATTCCTGTACCGCTTCTCACTTTCCTGCAATGCCTCCTCGGTCCGCTTCTGTTCCGTTATATCAAAGGCCAGTCCGGTAACACCAGTAATAGTTCCATGTGCGTCATAAAGGGTAGAGAGGTATGTCCGAAACGTTACACCTTCATGTGTATAATCATACATTGTCGGCTCTCCGGTGAGTGCACGCAGATGGTTGCTGATTTCCTGGTGGGCAGGGTCACTTGTATTAAAGAATTCATACAGGGTCTTTCCAACTACCTGATCAGGTTTCAGGCCTATTTTAGCAAGTCCTGCACCCTGCGAGAGGGTAAACCGAAGGTCACGGTCAACTGCCCATACGGTCCCAGGGAGCTGGTTCATAACAGATCGGAACTTTTCCTCACTCTGGTTCAATGCTTTCTCTGCCCACTTCCGGTAAATCGCCATCTTGATTTTATGGGTCAGCTCAACAAACTGCGCCTGCGGTTCTCCACCCTTTTGGAGGTAAAAATCCGCCCCTTCGTTTAAAGCCTGGATTACAACATCTTCTCGTCCTTTTCCGGTGAAAAGGATAAAAGGGACTGCATTGCCGGAATTTCTTACCGTCTTCAAAAATTCTATGCCGTCCATACCGGGCATCTGGTAATCGGCTATAATGGCATCGAATTGTTCGTTTTTAAGAAGTGATAATGCAGAGTTAGCCGAATCTATTGTTTTTACTGAAAAATCTCCGGTGTGTTCCAGGAACATCTTACCGATTTCAAGAAGGCCAGGTTCATCATCAACATAGAGTACCCGGAGTACACCAGTCATCACTCTTCATTGCGCATCCATCAGATATTAGTTTGTCATTGAGCTACCCTGCACCAGCGGTCCTGTTTCGGTGAGGACTCTTTTTTAAAAAAATCTCAAAAACTGGTCTGGAAATTAGTATAGAAAAAGTCTTCAAAAAGCGAACACATATGTTCGTTGTGCGTACATCGGGACATATTTTGATTTAATTCGATACATCCCTTTCGGCAGCGTGATCCCGAATCGGGCACCTTTACGGGGATTATTTTTTTAAAAAAAAGTTT
Source organism: uncultured Methanomicrobiales archaeon (assembly GCA_903819595.1). GTDB lineage: Archaea > Halobacteriota > Methanomicrobia > Methanomicrobiales > Methanospirillaceae > CAIKOD01. The sequence continues at coordinate 35,798 of CAIJED010000340.1, forward strand.
ACATTATCCCGGGCCTTGGGTAAACGGATCCGCCTAATTAGACTGTGCATTCATGATAGGGAAAAAGGTCCGACTTTGGAAGACAAATGGTCCCACGGAAAAAAAGATTTCATGTTCCCAGCGGGGACTCATTCATGCCGAGGAAATCGAGTGCGTTCTCCCCGTATTGGACGGGTGCATACTTGGACCCGAAATGCGGGAGTCCCTTGAACCGCACGAGCCACGATCCGTTGATCTGCCCGGCAATCTGGACCGTAACATTCTGAGGCGTCAGTACGTCCGCGGTGCCCACGACGAGCATGACCGTCTTATTGATTCCTGAAAGATGGTACCAGGACCCGCTCCAGTTGAGGTTTGCCTGGGACTCCTGGTGAACGCCCTCGGTCTGGTTAGGATTGGTACCAGCCGCTACAATGAGATTGTACAGCAGTTTGGTCTCCGGTATCCGGATATCGTAGGTCACAGAATCCAGTACCAGTTTTCGTACGCGTTCAGGGTGATCGATAACCAGTTGCTGGGAGACTGATGAACCCATCGAGACCCCATATACATCCATGCTGTCATAGCCCAGTGCAGGAATCAGTTTTGCGGCATCATCTGCATAGAGTGCAATAGTGGGTGACCCATTATATTCGCTGCTGTAGCCCATTCCCCGGTGATCATAGGTATATACATGGTATTTCGAGGCGAGGATGCCAATGAACGTTTCATTCCAGTCATCAATGGTGTCCCCGAATCCCTGGGCCATCAGGAGTGGTTCACCTGCTCCGAATTCCCGGTATCCCAGCGTAACTCCGTTGACTTTTGCGTACTGGACAGGGGTTGCGTTGAACGATACGGGCTGGGGCGCCCTGATTACCGGAGTTACGGGTTGGCTGGTGACGGTGCCGGGTGTACCTGGGGCAGTTGTACATCCTGCCGTCGCGAGGAGGCAGATCATTAAGGCGATTACCAGGGTTGAAATATGTGTCTTGTCCATAAACGATCCTCTTAACCGATTAATTGTGAATTAACTTGTATTAACTATTAAAATTTAAAATCTCGTTTATTTTTTTATATTTTTGTTATCCCGGTGAACGGTGTAATATGTTAAAAAACTTTAAAAAACGATAAGAAAATAGTATGAAAAAAGGATACAAAAAGCGAACACAGGCGTTCGTTGTGCGTACATTGTGGTACATTTTATGATTTGATGCGATACATCCCTTTCGGCACCGTGATCCAGAACTGGGCTCCTTTACGGGAATTATTTTTATTAGAAAGGCATATTTTGGGTGAATATTCTGAATTTTCAGAGAATTTATTAACAAAAGCCTTCAAGAAGGTAGTAATGTATTGGCAAAATTCATCATTTTATTAAAACTGGATTTATCCAAATCTATGGATTATTGTCATCTGTATTGGTATTTTTGCGTTTTTCTTTCGTATTTGGCTGAGTAGTTTAGGTTAATGTTAATCCTGTTTATACTATTTTGGAAATATTTCCTGTCAAAAATATTAAAGGCTGTAAAACCTTTTTTAAAAATCATTCATAGTCAACAGTGTAGTTAAAAAGATGTGTTCAAGTGTTGTGAAGGGGTCACCGGTGGTTTCATCCTCGAATGCGTGATTGTCAATAATACCCCCACAATTAATCCGAATAGAATGAAACTTAAAACCCAGTCAGTGCCGGTCATGACGTTATATGCTATCACATACCATGTCACGGTGACACAGTAGGGTATGAGGAGTAGCATCGTGGTGAACATACCGGGATTATATCCTCTGTTTTTTAGCTGGAATGTAATTATATGCTGCAGGTTGTTAATTGCGAACTGGAACATAATTGCCGCAAAACCGATCCATGGTATCGTATAGAATACAGCCCCGATAATTACCCATGGCCATATCAATAACGGGTTTACAAGAAATATATACGGTTCATTGAGCGGTACATTTTCCCGGTTATCGCCAGTCGCAAGAATGGTTTTTGTATTGATGAAATGTTTGAATCCTCCGGGTGCAGTATATTCCTCGAATTCATGGATCATAATCACTGGCAGGTGCAGCCAGAGAAGCCATTGATACATGTTCAGCGCGGGGTAGGTTAGGAACAGGATAGCCAGCAGCGTAAATAAAACCGGGGCTGTAAAGGCACCGATTAACTGCCACACTGTATTGAGCTTTGTAAAAATACAGTCTATTCTGTCAGGATAGTACTTCGTATCTGTCATGGTACCACGGATTTATTTTCTTATTACCTGGTTTTATATATTAAATTTGACTCCATGGCTTCCCTGTTCCTCGATAGGGTCAAGAATGCCAGACAGGTTTTGTCGTATCTGTGATGTATCATTAAAAAAAGGCATGATCGCGAAAAAACGACCTGGAAATTAACATAGAAAAAGTATGCAAAAAGCGAACTAATATGTCCGTTTCGCATACAACGGCACATATTATGATTTGATGCGATACATCCCTTTCGGCCACTTGATCCTGAATCGGACCGTTACCGCCGTTACGTCTGTTTGAACATCTGCTTTGCCATGGCAACTCTCTGCTCGAAACCTGGTCCTTCGAGTTCCTCGACAACGGATTCGAGTGTCCCGGGGATGTCAATGTGCTGGGGGCATTTTTCAACGCACTGTCCGCATTGCGCGCACAGGGATGCAAACTCAGGGTTCCCGAGGGCAACGGCACCGCCTAACCGTTTAGCATACATGAATTTTTCCACCTCGGGATTATCTACCATGTACAGGTTGTTGTACTCCTCGAAGCACAACGGGATATTTACGTCAGACGGGCAGGGCATGCAGTACCTGCAGCCGGTACAGCCGACTTTCATCAATTCCCGGTACTTGGCCTCTACTCTTTTTACCAAATCCAGTTCTGCGTCCTTCAGGGAATTGGGGTACGCCTGGTCTGCCACCGTTAGATTCTCCTGGATATGAGTCTCATCATTCATCCCGGAGAGGACGACTGTGACTTCGGGATGATTCCATATCCAGCGGAGTGCCCATTCAGGAGCGGTTCTCTTCACCAGTGCCTCATCCCAGATCGCTCTTATGGCAGGAGGCACATTTTTGGTAAGATTACCTCCCCGGAGTGGTTCCATGATGATAACGCCAAGACCCATTGTGGCTGCATATTCCAGGCCAGCGGTACCCGCCTGGTTCTTTTCGTCCAGGAAATTATACTGGATCTGGCAGAAGTCCCAGTCATAGGCATCTACGATCCGGTTGAAATCCGTTCCTGCGCCATGGAAGGAGAAACCTGCGTTCTTTATACGGCCATCAACTTTGGCGTTGTCAAGGAAATCTGCCACACCGAGTTTTTCAACTGTGTCCCACAGATCGCCGACAAGTGTATGGACCAGATAATAGTCGATGTGGTCGGTTTTGAGTTTTACAAGCTGGGCGTTCAGGTACTTGTCCATATCCTCCCTGCTCTCAATCAGCCAGGAAGGGAGTTTTGTTGCAAGTTTCACTTTATTCCGGTAACCGTCAGCAAGGGCATGCCCAACGAAGGGCTCGCTCTGTCCCATGTGATAGGGCCAGGCCGAATCAACATAATTTACTCCGTGATCAATTGCATACCGGACCTGTCTGGTGGCCCTTTCCTCATCTATCGAGCCATCCTCTTTAACGGCAAGACGCATGCATCCGAATCCAAGGATGGAAAGTTCGTCTCCGTTCCCGGGCATTTTTCTGTACAACATTTTTCAATCACACTGCATTTTGAGTATTTATGTTAATCAACGGTATTTTCCGTGTAAGTAGGATAATAACATTTACTTTTTCCACCCACGTTCGCCCAGCCACCCGGATACATCATTCTGCGCATTTTTTCACGCTGCTGCCGTGGACCGCCAGGCCATCCAGGACGGTTGACTGCGGGCACGTTTTCCAGACATCCGTGACACTCCGGCCAGGCCCACTCCCTTCGTGCGTGCAGAAAGGTGCTAATGGTCTTTCCGGAGAAATCATATTCCTCCAGGAAGGTGAATACCGGCATCGCTCCCCACCAGTTGGGGTGGCCGGGGAAGATCACATCCAGGAAGCGAACACGCACGTCTGTTCTGCAAACATTGTGACCTGTTGTATACCCGTGCAATTATTTCCAGGGCCTCATTTCGAAGGCAGAAAGTAAGGATACAATTGACCCGCCCGATCGGTTCTCTGAATTGACAACTTGACGCGTAATCTCCGTCCCCTTGTAAATAAATTATCGTTATGGCTCCGGCATCGATGCCACGTGTTGTCCAGACAAAAAACCCATTTCAAGGAAAAAATTTTCCTTTTTTATTTACGTTGCCACACCGGTATGCAATCGGAAGACCTCGCGTCGGGTTCATATCCGATGTCGTCAGAAAGGAAGATGATGCGACGATGAACCAGACTCCTGATGTCCCGGTGATTATCCTCTCAACGGCATCATCTGAAAATGCCAAGGCCATTGCAGGTGTACTTATCAGAAAAAGACTCGCTGCATGTGTGAACATGACCAGTGTTTTGTCATATTATCACTGGAACGGTGAATTTTGTGAGGATTGCGAGACCCTCATGGTGATAAAGACCATGGACTCTCAGAAGAATGGGGTGATGGACGCCATCCGGAGCCTTCATACCTACGAACTCCCTGAAATGGTTGTCATTCCTATTACAGGGGGATTTCCACCTTACCTCACCTGGTTAAAAGAGGAAATACAAAAGGACCATTCATCAGGCTGATGACCAGAACAGGCTGGATACAGGGCGATGGACAATCCTGACGTCCAGGGAACGCCATGCAGGTGGGAATCATTCAGACGCATCTTCACCAGGGTAACTCGCACTATTGAAATAGACGGAGCCCGCTACGTTAGATCAGGTAGATCGAATTGCCGGACACGAAAACAGAGCCGCGGGACGCGCTCATTCTTCTCGGGTGCCCGCAGGTGCCGATACAGACGAGTGTCGCATTGTACCTTGCCAATAAGCTCCGCAAGCAGGGAATTACTACGGTAATCACCGGTAACCGGGCGGCGAGGACAAATATTGAAGTAGCTGACCCTGACCGTCATTATATTGGTGAGGTAATCGATATCGACCGGTGCATTGCCCTGCTGGCAGAAAAAAAACGAAGTTTCCATTACTGTTTTTCGTTTATTCATAATGATGCCGGCCTGTCCTATGCTGCAACGGTGAAGGCGATCTCCCCCGCCGCCCAGGTCCTTATCATCTTTGGTGAACACTTCGAGGAAGTCGCCTCCATGGTGGAATTCAAGGCAGAAATAATCGCAGTGAATGCGGTGCATAACCCGATGCCGCTGAAGGCAAAAATTGACGAGGTATTACCATGGGTTGTCTCGAATCTATGAAACATGAGATCCTGATGAGGGACGCAAGTTTTAAGGAGTGCAGGGAATACATCCTTTCGCACTTTCCTGAACATTTCGAGGTGCTGCCCGGGTATAAGATCTTTGAAAAGCATCTCATCGGTGTCCCGCCGCTCTATATCGCCGTCGACGGGGACGATGTCATTATCCCCTATACGAAGCCCTGCTATGGGACGTTCCTGATCAGGGTACCGGACCCGGAAATGGCTTCGGAATTGCGGCGAAAGAGACCCTGACCACTTTTTTCCCTGCCTGATGCCCGGGATATGCCTGCCCGTATCTGCGGTCCCGCCCATGGTTTTGTCATACGTACGGGTACCCGGGATTCAGCGCAGATTACTATCGTACCACCCAATGACCATTAATCCGGGACCGTTCGAAGCGCGGGAACCCGGTCGCCTGTGTCCCAGGACCACGGGAACCTATAATGTCTCGGAGGGATATCCTTCGTATGCCAGGGGAGGAATGATGAACGACATATCAGTCCTGATTGGAGGAAAAGCCGGAGACGGGATCAATAGTGCAGGTCTTACCATTGCCCACCTGTTCAATCATCTCGGTTACCGGGTCTACATGTATTTTGATTATCCATCGCTCATCAAGGGGGGCCACAATTTTGCCATTGTAAGGGCATCTGAACAAAAAACCGGGGCGCATCGTGGGACTGTAGATTTTCTTCTTGCATTGAATAATGATACTATTGACTTTCATACCGGCATGGTGCGGCCGGATACCGGGATCATCTACGATTCGGGAACTGTAACAAAAGGGACCGGCACTCCAATCCCTGTACGTGAGATCCTCACCGCCGAAAACGCCCCGTTGATCATGGGAAATTCGGCGATCATCGGAGGGTTTGCCAAAACAGCCGGAATAAAATGGGACGTGATCGAGGAGGTCTTCCGGCATCACCTGCCAAAGGAGACCGGGAAGAACCTGTCAGTGGCACGATTGGCCTATGATGCAGCGCCTGTCATCCGGGTTGTCCCGGTGATCGGGTCGGGTCATCTGCCGGTCATCACCGGCAACGAAGCGATGGGCCTGGGCCTCATTCATGGCGGCATGGATGCCTACATCTCCTACCCGATGACACCGACTTCCAACCTCCTTCATTTCCTTGCAGAACAGGCATCTCACGTACCGATCACCGTGATCCACCCCGAAAATGAGATCGCGGCGATGATCATGGCACTGGGATTTGCCTATGCCGGGAAAAAAGCGGCCGTAGGAACTTCAGGCGGCGGGTTCTGCCTGATGACCGAAGGACTCTCGTTTGCAGGACAGTCTGAGATCCCGGTGGTGATCGTTGTCGGGCAGCGGACGGGACCCAGTACCGGACTTCCCACGTACACCGGCCAGTCAGATCTCAATTTTGTTCTGCATGCAGGGCAGGGGGAGTTTCCACGACTCGTGGTTGCCCCAGGGGACGCGGAGGAGTCATACGGGTGGGCTTCTCTTGCGGTCCGGCTTGCATGGAAATACCAGGTCCCTGCGATTATTCTCGGTGATAAGACATTACATGAAGGGACCTACAGTTTCGACAGAACCGAGATCGAAGGATACTATTCTGATCCAGGCATCCCGGGGGAGGAACTGGTTGCCGGCAAAAATTACGGGCGCTACAGGCTTACCGGGTCCGGCATATCCCCGATGGCCTTCCCCGGCACACCCGGTACGGTGGTCAAAGTCAGCAGTTATACCCATGACGAGACTGGCCTTTCGACCGAAGATGCAGAAATTTCGAGGGTAATGGCAGAAAAGAGGAAGAAAAAAGAAGCCCTGCTGCTGGATGAGGTCGGGCGTTACGAGGCGGTCAGGACCTACGGTGACCGCAGCAGCCCTGTGGCCCTCCTGGCATGGGGCTCCAATAAGGGGGTTGCCTGCGATGTCGCCGGTCTTCTTGGTCTTTCGGTTGTACAGCCGGTTGTCCTCTCCCCGTTCCCTCTTCACCAGGTGAAAGAGGCACTTTCCGGTGTAACGCGGCTGATATCTGTTGAAGATAACATGGAAGGACAACTGGGGTCCCTCCTTGCCAGCCACGGCATTACGGTGAATGACCAGGTGCTGAAATACGATGGAAGGCCGTTTTCGGTCGATGAACTCCGGGTAAGGGTCATGGAGGTGTTGAAATGACCGATCGTAACCTTGTTACCCCTGCAGAGAACACCTGGTGCCCGGGATGTGGCAACTTCTCCATCGAGTTTGCATTAAAGGCGGTGATCAGTGACCTCGTCCGGGGTGGCCAGTCCCTGGATGAGATCGTCCTTGTGACCGGGATTGGCTGCCATGCAAAGATGGCCGACTACCTGAACATCAACAGTTTTTATTCTCTTCATGGGCGGACAATTCCCGCTGCAACCGGGATAAAGCTCGCGAACCCTAAACTGAAAGTCATATGCTGTGCCGGTGACGGGGACTGCTATGCAGAAGGCCTTGACCACCTCATCTTTGCCGCAAAACGGAATATCGATATCAGCGTGATTATCCATAATAACCGGGTTTACGGGCTTACCACCGGTCAGTACACACCGACCTCCCCACTCGGGTTCAGGGGTCGTTCGACTCCCGGAGGGACCACCGAACTCCCGATAAACCCACTCGAACTGATGCTTGCCAGTGGTGCGACTTTTGTCGCCCGTGGCTACACAAGAAAAATGGAACAGTTACGTTCCCTCGTGATGCAGGGACTGGCGCACCGTGGTTTCTCATTTATCGATCTCCTCCAAATCTGTGCGACATACAACAATACGACGGATTATTACAATGAGCACGTCTATGACCTGGAGAACCACGATATATCCTCATTTGAAGATGCATTCACGAAGGCCCGTGAGTGGGACTATAATGCCGATGCCAGGATTGCCCTCGGACTTTTCTACCAGCATGTCATGCCCACCTACGAGGACCGGGTTTTTGCCCACCCGCCAGACAACACGGACCGACTGAAGGGAATAGAAGAGATCCTGCAGAAAAAAATGTAGCCCTGCATTTCAAAAGGGCCTCATTTTTTCCGTTGTTTCTGCCCGGTTCCTGGTGATGGCTGCTTCGTGTTTTTTTTGAAACTGTCTGCTTTGGTGTGCCCGGTACGGAGGTGATCAACTCCCCGGGGCCGGTAGTCCGGAGGAGGACGCATGACTGTTAATAGGTGCGAATGCAAGTACTACCTGGAATTTAACCGTGGATACCCGGAATGGTCGACGCTGTAACCCTTACCCCCGTTTTCGCATGGGTCATACTCCCCCTGCTGATATTTTTTGCCCGTATCTGTGACGTAACGCTCGGTACGATTCGGGTAATTTTCATTTCTAAGGGATTCAAGTACATCGCCCCCTGTATCGGGTTTTTCGAGGTGATTATCTGGCTTCTTGCGATTGGACAGGTGATGAATAATATCACGAATGTCGCGTCGTATATTGCCTATGGTGCCGGGTTTGCTACTGGTACGTTTGTTGGAATGGCAATTGAAGAAAAACTGTCCCTTGGTACCGTGATTGTCCGGGTCATCACGAACCACGAGGCGAAAGAACTGGTTGAATATTTGCGTGCCCATGATTACGGTGTGACGGCAATCGATGCGACAGGGTCTTCGGGTCCTGTCAAGGTCCTCTTCATGGTGCTTAAAAGACAGGACCTGGGCAGGGTAACCGGGATTATCCGGCAGTTCCAGCCGAATGCGTTTTATTCGATAGAAGATGTAAAATCAGCGGCAGAAGGTGTATTCCCCGAGAGGAGATCAAAATACCTGGTAAGTCACGGGGATTTGCTGAAATTTTTCAGGAAAGACAAGTGAATTGTGGAAACGGAGATGGGAACATCGATTTGATTTCGATGAACGTCAATCCTGCAGGTCTGTAACGGCCCATGACGACCTGGCTTCCTGCTGCCGGAGATCTTAAAATGAGCAGGGATCTACCCCCTATTTTCTTCAGGAGGGTTCCGGAAAGAGTGGGTAGAGCAGGTCCGGAAGGTCAAAAATCGTATTCAGTATATACTCTGCATAAACTTCCCCGCGGGTGTCTGCCAGACGGTCCCCATATCGTGCGTAAAATGTCTGCATCCCGACTTTGCGGGCAGGCGCAAGGTCGCGGTGAGGGCTGTCACCGATCATCGCTGTTACGGTACTTCCACAGCCAAGTTTACTGATGGCAAGAAGGAACGGTGCCGTATCAGGTTTTTTTCGCCCCGTCATTTCAAAGGTAACGATCTGGTCAAATGCACATGAAAGACCGACTTTCTCCAACCGGCGTTTCGCATGGTACATATCCGCATCAGTGACCAGTCCGAGGGGAATCTCCATTTCCCGGATTTCCTGGACTACCTGCGTGACCCCGGGGTATGCCGTGATATTGTTTAATTTTTCGTGCTCGTACAGGGCGCAGACCTCATTATAACGTGGTACCTCAAAAATGTCCCTGTCAAGGAGGTAATCCCTGATGTTTCTCCAGTCCTCGAATCCCCAGTCAGGCCGGAGGAAATAGGAAAAAAGGTCCTCACCGTCATCCCTTCCCAGGTACTCTGATACTGTGTCACATGCGGCAATTTTGGCACCGATCAGGTCAAACAGGGTATTATCCATGTCAAATATTACTGCCCTGACCCTATCCTTCGTCTGTTGAACTGGTGATATGTGATACGCCATCCGGATATTCGCCTAAAAGAATATCCTCTCTTTCCAATGTAAGTGATTCCATCATGAGGGCAATACCAGGGTAATAAAAAACGGGCTGCTGACAGTTCCGGCCACTCTTCTTAAAAAAATGGGACCCTTGAATGGTTATGAGAGATTTTTCATCCTGACGATCTCGACCGGAAGGCCCCATTGGTCAATGCTTATCGCATCAGGTCTTCCCTTTGCCGTGAACGAGACTACCGACCCGTCCTGTCTGAATTCCTTGTCCATGTCGAGGGGCAGATACTGCAGCACCCCGGATTTTCCACCGGTGTCGACAACAATCCCGTAGAAACCTCCTTCTGTGGTCTGATATGTTACGTTCCCGATACCATAGATGTATCCGGTATCACCGGGGATTTGGCGCATCAGAACGATCTCAACAGGGATTCCTGCCTGGACCGGGAACGTGGATTTTGGGACGGTATATCCGGAAAATGCAATCCTGTCGCCGTTTTTGAAGTGATTAACAGGGAATGGGGATGGGATGTAGACAAGCCCGTCATCACCGTTGATCTCCAAAGATACCCCGGGTATGGCAGGGATGTTCAGGACTCCGGTACCATCGATGATTGTCCGTTCCGTCATCGTCGTGTTTGTACAGCCAGGAACGATGCTGAAAATGGCAAGAATGCTAAGGAGCAGGAAAATTGGGACGGGTATCTTCATCATACCCTCGACTTTTCAATGCCCGAAAATAAGAAACTTCCTGCCAGCGATGACCGGGACGGGGGTGCAGGTTTTCCTGTACGGGTAACTATTGGTACCGCCATCGAATCCCAGGGTGTGTCCACACCTTTTATACACAGTTCTCCCAATAGGAAAACGAGGACAAAAGGGGATGATACTACGACAGGTCACCTCGGCAGGAATCGCCCACCACTCCTATTACATCGGGTCGGGCATGACTGCGGCCGTGATTGATCCACGCAGGGACTGCGAGGTGTACCTCGGGATCGCAGGGGAGCTCGGCCAGCAGATCTCTTTTATTTTTGAGACCCACCGGAACGAAGACTACGTGTCTGGCGCCCGTGAACTTGCAGAACGCACGGGGGCCCGGATTTATCATGGCCCGGTGACCGCCTTCTCCTACGGGACAAGGATAGAAGAGGGGATGAGCATCATGGCGGGCGACCTCCGCATCAGCGTGCTCGAAACTCCCGGCCATACTCCCGACAGCATATCGCTGTTGGTCAGGGATACGAAGGTATCCGGTGACCCGTACCTGGTATTTACAGGGGACTCCCTGTTCTCAGGTGATGTCGGCCGTACCGATCTCTTCGGCAGGGGGAGAGGTGAAGAAGCCGCCGGGATGCTCTACGATAGCATCTGGAACAAGATCCTGCCCCTTGGAGATGCGGTTCTGGTCTACCCTGCCCATGGCGCAGGGTCAGTCTGCGGGGCTGACATTGTTGACCACCCCGTCACAACCACCGGGTACGAGAAAAAAACCAATCCCCTTCTTCAGAAGGACCGCACGGCATTTATCGATTTTAAAACAAGGGAACACCATTACGTTCCCCCTTACTTTTCGCACATGGAAGAGGTCAACCAGGATGGACCTCGCCTGATGGGGCACCTCCCTCATCTGATCCCGTATACCGGCAGCCAGGTGAAAGAAATGGCCGGTAAGGGTGCGCAACTCCTCGATATCCGGGCTCCCGGTAGTTTCGGGTCCGGTCATATCGAAGGCAGCCTCTCTATCTGGCGTGAAGGCCTTGCGGCGTATATGGGCTGGTTCCTCGATTACCAGGAGCCAATTATCATTATTGACGAATTCAACCTTGACCTGGGACCGGTAATGCGGCAGTTTGTCCGTCTCGGGTATGATAACCTGAAGGGTTACCTCGCGGGAGGGTTCCCGGGGTGGTACAAGTCAGGTGAACGTTATCGCCTGCACCGTATATGGTCTGTGTATGACCTTCATCAGGCAATGGAGTCAGCATCAGAAGAATTTTATCTCCTTGATGTGCGCGATATCCGTAACCGTGAAAAAACCGGGCATATCCCGGGCGACCACCATATGTTTGTGGGGGAGCTTTCCGGACTGATCGATGAGGTTTCGCGGAATGAAAACATTGTGATATATTGTGATGCGGGCTACAAGGGTTGCCTTGCTGCGAGTTTTCTTTCAAAACACGGGTATCAGCGGGTAACGAACATCCTTGGCGGGATGTCGGCCTGGTCTGCGGCAGGTCTGCCCGTGGAAAAATAACTGCCGCGACCTTTTATTATCCAGATCCCTGGTTCCAGCCCGGAGTGAGGCGACACTGTTTTGCGAGATCGGCTTTCCCAGCCAGATACAGGAATGATCACCCCTGAGGAATCGGCGGTTCTTTTCCAATCATTCGGAAACGGTTACCGGAAGAGAACGGAAAGAGAGATAAAATTACAAATCTTTATCAATGCAGGCCTGATACTCTCTTAAGATCGGAATGGAGATTATAAAGATCCCACGGATGGAAAAAGCGGAATACGACAACCTGATCGAAGAGGGCTATATCTGCCGTATTGCGTTCCAGGGCGAAAAATATCCCTATATCGCCCCGTTTCTTTATGTTTTTGATGGCCAGTTCATATACTTCATCTCAACAAAATACGGGAAAAAGATCGAATACTTCAGGAAAAGCCCCTATGTCTCTGTAGAGGTCGAGAAATACACGAAAGACCTCTCCTGCTATACCTTCGTGACGCTGCAGGGTTACCTTGAAGAGGTGCATGACTCAATCGAGAAAAAACTTATCCGGCAGCGCTTTATCGAACTAATCAAGGAAAAGCACCTGTCCATGAATATCCTTGCAGCGCTTGGCCACTCCCCGCTTGACCCGCCTGAAGCGATTGCAAATGAAGAGCGGTCCCTTGTCTGGAAACTGACAGGTGTGAAAGACCTTGTGGCTCTGAAGAACCTCTGACCATTTTTTTGGGCCAAAAATTAGTCAGATGATGATTTAGTCTTTTTTAGTTCCTCCACCATCGTCTCCGGGCCAGTCACCGGGTAGGAACATTGCTGGTTCTTACAGACGTACGCGGTTGCTTTTCCGTCTTTTTCTTTCATCTCTTCTGTAAAACCTGATATCCGGTCAATTTCGAATGGCCCGTCCCCTGCGGGTCGGTGGAGCAGCACTACAGATGGAAAATACCGTGAATTGATGGCGTCCTTTAAGGAATCCGTATCAGGTGCCCCGGGTCTTCCCACGATAACCACGCTGGATGATGGTCCGAGTGCAAAATCAAGTGAAGAAAGAAATGCCGTGTACCCTGCAGGTGACTGTTCCGCAAGCGGTGAGATGGTGCCTGCAAGGTCCCATGCCCGTGCGTGGTAATCCGGACTGATGGTCATCAGCCCAAGCCTCAATAAATTGTTCATCGCAACGGCATTGACCGATGGGAGTGCGCCATCATCCATGTCTTTCTGCCGGATGATGAGGTCCGTCTCATCCTCGTGGGAGTTAAAATATCCTCCGTCCCTCCTGTCAAGGAAATGGAGGGTGAAGTATGCCTCAATTGCGATCGCAGCCTCCAGGTACCCTGGCAGAAATGTTAGTTCATACAGGTCGAGAAGTCCTGCACAAAAATACGCGTAATCAGATGCTACCCCGCGTATACCTGGCTTTCCACGCCTGTAGCGGTGAAAAAGCTCCCCGGTGCCGGACCGCATGGTACCAAGGATAAAATCTGCGGCCCTGGTGGCTGCGTCGAGGTACTGGTCATCCCCGAATGCGCGGGCCGCACGGGACAGTGCCGAGATGACCAGTCCATTCCAGTCAGTGAGTACCTTGTCATCTTTTTGGGGTGGGACGCGGTTCTTCCGGACAGCGAAGAGACGTTGACGTGCATGTGAAAGCCTTGCCCGATATTCCTCTTCCGGTAGATGGTTCCTTGGTCCGGACCGTCCCGGTGCGACGGCCAGGTGCAGGATATTCTCCCCGTTTCGCTGCCCGGTATCCTGTGAGTGAAAATTACCCCCGGGTTGTACCTGGTAGGCCCCGATAAACAGGGGGGCTTCATCCCCGAGCGCTTCCTCGATCTCACGATTTTTCCAGAGATAGAATTTTCCCTCTATTCCTTCGCTATCGGCGTCTTGTGCCGAGTAAAATCCGCCCTGGTGATCACGCATATCCCGGAGGAGGTAGGTGAGGCACTCCTCTGCCGTTGTCCGGAATGAGCCGGTCCCTGTCGCAAGATATGCGTCCGTGTAGACCATAATGAGTAATGCCTGGTCGTAGAGCATTTTCTCAAAATGTGGGACCAGCCATCCGGAATCTGTGGAATACCGGTGGAACCCGTACCCGATATGATCATAAATGCCCCCGTCTGACATTGCCATGAGGGTTTTCCTGGCCATTTCAAGTGCATTTACTTCACCCGTTCTGTTCCAGTACCGAAGAAGAAACGATATGGTGTGTGGCATCGGGAATTTCGGGGCACGAGAAAACCCCCCGCTGGCCGGATCGAACCGGCGTGCAAGTTCATGGTACGCTGCATGAAGAAGCAATTCGGTTCCCGGGCTGCCCATCATCGTTCGCTGCCCCTGGGAAAGGGTACGGGTAATTGTCTCCACAGTTTTCCTGATATCGGGACGCCGGGATTTCCAGATGGTTTCGATCCCGGGTATCAGGTCCAGAAGACCCGTTGATCCGAACCGGCTCGTCTTCGGGATATACGTTGCCGCAAAAAAGGGTTCCCGATCCGGTGTCATCATGATGGTGAGTGGCCAGCCACCCGATCCCGTGAGTGCCTGGGCAACTGACAGGTAGAGGGCATCAATATCCGGACGCTCTTCCCGGTCCACCTTGATGCAGATAAACGCCTGGTTCAGCAGGGCTGCTACTTCATCGTCTTCAAACGATTCATGCGCCATCACGTGACACCAGTGGCAGGTCGAGTATCCGATCGAGAGGAAAACAGGCCGATCCAGTTTCCGGGCGGTCTGAAATGCCTCCTCCCCCCACGGGTACCAATCAACCGGGTTGTATGCATGCTGGAGCAGGTAGGGGCTGGTTTCCCGGATCAGGCGGTTCGGATTTCTGGATACCTCCCTCCCGGCAGGGCCCCCATTTTCACGGGGCGGCATACCCGTCCATTGGTTATATGCATATTTGTGTATTTCCCCGGTGGCGGATGGCAGGAGATGAAAAAAACAGAACCCTCAAAGGCCTGTTATGTCATGGCGCCGGACAACCGGGCTCCGGTAAAATTGAATGGAATAGGAAGGCGGGACCAGGATTTTTTCACGCCGGCCACTCCGCTCTTTAAAAAAAATTTGAAAAGCAAGACCTTACTGCATGGTTGCCCTGATGATTGTTACCGGTGTTTTTGGCCTGTCGCTGGCATCCTTGGGAACTTTCGCAATCTTATCCACCACCTCCATGCCATTGATAACCTTTCCGAATGCAGGGTGGCGTCCGTCGAGGAAGTTGTTGTCGATCAGGTTGATGAAAAACTGGCTGCCCCCTGTGTTAGGTCCCGAATTTGCCATCGAGATGGTGCCACGGTTGTTCTGGCTCGCGGGTGTAAATTCATCAGCGATTGCATAACCCGGGCCTCCGCACCCGGTCCCGGTCGGATCTCCGCCCTGGACCATAAACCCGTTGATGATCCGGTGGAAGATCACGCCGTTATAATATCCCTGGGTGACGAGTTTTTCAAAATTGCCTGCCGTGATCGGCATTTTGTTGTCGAGTTCGAGAGAGAACACTCCCATCGTCGTCTCAATTACAGCAATGCGAGGTTTTTCACCATCAGTCATGTATATCTATCGTTTCGGGACGGCTATTAACCTTCCATTCGTACGGGTTGGAATTTTCCGGATGACTGTAGAAGAATTTTCTGCGTATGGTTATACTTGAGGTCCAACCCGGTACCAATACCGCGAGATATTTCAGATCTGTTTTCCTAATGGTATACTCAATGCCACAGGAGACCGGAGCTGGGAAAGAAGGTCCCGGGAAACGCTTAACTCCCGTAATGGAGCAGTATCATGCGCTCAAGAAAGAATGCGGCGATTCGATACTCTTCTTCCAGATTGGTGATTTTTACGAGACCTTCTGGACCGATGCAGAGGTAGTCTCCCGGGAGCTTGATATCGTTCTGACTTCCCGGTCAAAAGGAGCTGACGGGGAAAAAATCCCGCTGGCCGGTGTCCCGTGCCATGCGTTCGATTCGTACACTGCACGTCTCGTCAGGAAGGGATACCGGGTGGCAGTCGTCGACCAGGTAGGTGACCCGAAAGAGTCAAAGGGGATCGTAAAACGGCAACTCACTCGTGTGATCACGCCTGGGACCGTGATTGATCCCTCGATGGTCCCCTCAACTGCGGCTGCATATCTCATGGCGGTTGCCGAAGACAGTACGGCCGGGGTCGTGTCTGCG
This sequence comes from uncultured Methanomicrobiales archaeon, assembly GCA_903819595.1. Classification (GTDB taxonomy): domain Archaea; phylum Halobacteriota; class Methanomicrobia; order Methanomicrobiales; family Methanospirillaceae; genus CAIKOD01. The sequence goes on from CAIJED010000340.1 coordinate 52,195, forward strand.
GCGTTCCTTGATATTACCACCGGGGAGTTTTTCTACTCGGTCTGCCCGAAGGAGAACCGTTTCCAGTCGCTGGATGCGGAAATAGCGAAATATCATCCCGGTGAATGTATCGTTTCACCAGGCCTTGACCCCCAGGCAATTACCCTTCTGTCTGACCGTGCGGTCCCGGTGACACAATGGAAGCAGGAAGGGTTCGCTCTTGAAAGGGCCAAAGAAGTGTTGATGTCACATTTTCATGTGGCTTCGCTTGATGGGTTTGGCCTCCTCTCCCGGGGGTCTGCCGTCCGGGCACTGGGTGGTGCGTTGTCGTATGCAAAGGAGACGCAGGGGAAAGAACTGCCACATATCACCAGTATTTCTGACCGCACCGTCACCGGGACCATGGTCCTTGACGCGGTTACGCTCCGGAACCTCGAGGTACTCAATAATATCCGCGACGGGGGAGAGGACGGTACCTTAAAAAAGACCCTGGACCAGACAAAGACCCCCATGGGGAGCCGGCTCCTCGTCCGGTGCCTCACCAACCCGCTCATTGACCATGAAGAGATTACCGCACGCCTTGATGCGGTTGCGTATCTCGCATCTCATGCACATCTCCGTGCCGCACTTCGTGACCTGCTATCGCGGTGCAGTGATATCTCCCGTATTGCCGGGAGGATATCCTACGGGAATGCAGGTCCCCGTGACCTTTGTACCCTGTCATCGTCGCTCCGGGCAATACCGGAGATCAGGTCGCTGACCGGAGCAGGCCAGGATGACCTTCCCATGGTGATACAGAATGCCCTTTCAGCGCTGATGGATCACCATGCGACCATTGACCTCATTTCGCGTGCCATCGTGGAAGACCCGCCTGCCACGGTCAAGAATGGCATGGTGATCAGGGAAGGCTATGATGCCGAGCTCGACCTCCTGCGGGGCGTATCGGGGTCAGGAAAAGACTGGATTGTGCAACTTCAGCAGGAAGAACGGGCCACCACCGGAATTAAGTCTCTTAAAGTGGGTTATACTTCCGTATTCGGGTATTACATCGAGGTAACAAGGCCGAACCTTCACCTTGTCCCGGCATCGTACGAGAGGAAACAGACCACATCGACCGGCGAACGGTTCACCATTCCTTCCCTCCGCGAGAAGGAGGCAAGTATTGCCAATGCGGACGAACGGCTGCTTGCACGTGAAGGTGTCCTCTATACCGCACTTCTGCGGGAACTACAGGAGGTAGTGCCGGCAGTCCAGTCCTCTGCGAACGGTATCGGACACCTCGACCTTTTTTCGGCCCTCGCAGAAGCCGCCCGTAAATACCAGTATATTCGACCTGCCATCGACCCCGGGAACCGCCACCTGATCCGGGAAGGAAGGCATCCGGTTGTTGAGCAACGAATGACCGGCAGTTTTGTGCCGAATGATGTGATGATTGACGGGGCCGGTGAGCAGGTGCTGATCATCACCGGGGCGAACATGGCTGGGAAATCCACTTACATGCGCTCCGTTGCCCTGATCACGATAATGGCGCAGATGGGGAGTTTTATCCCGGCGTCATATGGGGAGATCGGTGTCGTTGACAGGATTTTCACCCGGGTCGGGGCCTTTGATGACCTGGCCTCCGGCCAGTCGACGTTCATGGTGGAAATGATCGAACTCGCGAATATCTTGAACAACGTGACAAAAAAGAGCCTGGTGATCCTCGACGAGATTGGGAGGGGCACCTCCACGCTCGACGGGTTCTGTATCGCAAAGGCCGTACTGGAATTTCTCCACGGTAAGGGAAGTTCCGGACCAAGGACACTTTTTGCCACGCATTTTCACGAGATTGTCGGGATAGAATCTGATCTTCCCAGGATCAGAAATTACCACTTTGCCGTACGGGATACGGGTAAAGAAGTGGTATTCCTGAGAAAGATCATCCCTGGCGCGACCGATAAAAGTTATGGGATCCACGTGGCGCAGATCGCAGGGGTGCCGAGAAAGGTCATCGACCGTGCGAACACGATCATGAACGAAGTCGAAACCAGGGAGACGAACCCCGGAGGAAAAGTCCGGCGATATACACAGATGCTCCTCGTTGATGCACCGGTTGTCCAAAGAGACCCTGTATTGCAGGAGATAGAGAAGTTATCAGTCGATAGCATGACCCCTCTTGAAGCACTCACGTGGCTGAGTGAACTCCAGAAGCGGGTACAACAGGGGAGTCCCAAGGGCCTGGACAAGTCCGGGCATGGGGAGATGATGAATACACCCGGACAGTCACCCGTTCCTATGAAGGAAGGCCACCCGGACGGGGATCTGATTGGGCAGGGGGGCAGGACCGATGGCAGAACACCCTAAAAACCGGATCCGGCTCCTTGACCAGGCCACAATCAACCAGATTGCCGCTGGTGAGGTCGTAGAGCGGCCCGCCTCGGTCGTCAAGGAGCTGGTAGAGAACTCCATCGATGCCGGTGCGACTCGGATCATTGTCCAACTGGAGTCTGGTCTGGAGGGGGTCGTTTCTGCCCGGGTCACTGATAACGGGTGCGGCATGGGGGCAGAAGATGCCATCACAGCGTTTACCCCGCATGCAACGAGTAAGATGATCAGTATCGGGGACCTGGACCGCTGCCTGACACTTGGTTTCCGGGGTGAAGCCCTGGCGAGTATTGCGGCTGTGTCCCATGTGACCCTGGTCACCATGGAACGGGACGGCGGGCAGAGCGCAACAGAAGTGGTTATCCGGGGCGGCGACCTCGAAAAGGTCACCGAGACCGGGGCTCCTGCCGGGACGAGCATCACGGTCCGTGACCTTTTTTTCAACACCCCTGCGAGAAAAAAGTTCCAGAAATCAGTCGGTTCCGAGATTGCGGCAATTTCAAGGACAATGGAGGCGTTTGCTATTGCGAACCCCGGGATCTCGTTTTTATTTACCAGTAACGGGAATGAACGGGTCTCGACTGACGGGAGCGGAGACCTGATGGATACGATTATCGCCATTTTCGGGAGTGGAATGGCGGATGAGCTGATCCCGGTATCCATATCGGAAGGACCTCTCAAACTGAACGGTTACCTGTCGAAGCCATCCCTTTCACGCCAGAATATCTACCAGGTCTTCGTGAGCATCAACAGCCGGCAGGTGTATGCAAGGGCCGTTGTCGATGCAGTCAGGGCAGGGTATGGCACGCTGCTCCCTGATAACCGCTATCCCGTGGCATTCCTCGATCTTGCAATCGAACCTTCGTACGTTGATGTCAATGTCCACCCTTCCAAGCGCATTGTGCATATCTCCCGCGAGCGCGATATCTGTGCGATGGTGACCGGGGCCATGTCCCGTGCATTGAAAGGGGCCGACCTTGTACCGCCGGTGCCCGTGATGTCA
>CAIJED010000341.1 GCA_903819595.1 uncultured Methanomicrobiales archaeon
ATGCCAGACGGCAGAGAATGCTGGCAACGATGGTCAGACCGTGCCATTTTTGATGAGTCCGGGAGCATCATCGAATACCAGTCAGTAGGCAGGGATGTGACCGATATGAAAACTGCTGAACTGGAACTCAACCGCCGTAACGAGGAATTATTTGCCGCATACGAACAGATTGCCGCTACGGAAGAAGAACTCCGGAGTAATTATGATGAACTTGCAAAGAACCAGGAACTGCTACAGAAGACCGAGGAACGATACAGAAACGTTGTCGAAGACCAGACCGAGTTTATTTCCAGGTTCCTACCTGACGGCACACATGTCTTCGTGAATGAGGCATATTGCCGATACTTTGGAAAGAGTCGGGAAGATATTATCGGGCATATTTTCAGGCCGGATATTCCAAAAGAGGATCGGATCAAACTCCGGGAGCACTTGACGTCGCTGTCTCCCGATCAGCCGGTCGCGATGGTTGAGCACCGGATCATCATGCCAGACGGCAGAGAATGCTGGCAACGATGGTCAGACCGTGCCATTTTTGATGAGTCCGGGAGCATCATCGAATACCAGTCAGTAGGCAGGGATGTGACCGATATGAAAACTGCTGAGCTGGAACTCAACCGCAGACATGAAGAATTAGCCGCCGCATATGAACAGATTGCCGCTGTTGAGGAAGAACTCCGGGGTAATTATGATGAACTTTCAAAGAACCAGGCACTTTTACAGAAGAGCGAGGAGAAGTACCAGACCCTCACAGAGAACATCCCGGGGATTGTCTACCGGGCCTTCGTGAAGCAAAGAACACAAATGCAATTTTTCAACCAGATGCTTGAAAAATTTACCGGCTATACTCCTTCAGAATTAACGCATGGCGATATTTGTTCTATAGAATCGTTGATACATCCCGATGACAGGGCAAGGGTGATAGAAACTGTCAAGGATGCGATCAGGCGGCATCACCTGTTTGAAGTCGAATACAGGATGATTGTGAAGGACGGGTCAACAAGGTATTTTATGGAGCGTGGCCGGCCGGTATTCGATGCCCGGGGAAACCTGGAATGTATCGATGGGATAATTAACGATATCACTGAACGAAAGCAGATGGAGGAAGCACTCCGTGATAGCGAGATAAAATACAGCGACCTGGTCCGGAATGCCAATAGTATCATCTTAAAATGGGATAAATCAGGGAATATCACCTTCTTCAATGAATTTGCACAACAGTTTTTCGGCTATACTGATGACGAAATTCTCGGAAAACCATTGGTGGGGACCATTGTCCCGGCCACCGAATCAGGGTCTCAACGTGATCTTAGTGCATTGATCGATGATATCATTCGAAATCCACAGGATCATTTTCATAACGAGAATGAAAACATCAGAAAAGATGGAGAGAGAGTCTGGATCCATTGGCACAACAAACCCCTTCTGGATGAAAATGGGAATTTTATCGGTCTTTTCAGTATCGGCGCTGATATTACCGAACGTAAACGGGCCGAAGACATCGTGCGGCAGGCAAATAAAAAACTCAAACTCCTCTCCCACATCACACGGCACGATATCAACAACCAGTTGACCGTGCTGATGGGATATATCGAGATTCTTAGATCTCAACAGTCCGATCCCGAACAGAATACCTATTTCCGGAAAGCGATGGCTGCGGCTGATCGGATCTCGTCAATGATCCGGTTTACCAGGGAATACGAGGAAGTTGGGGTCAAGGCTCCAGTCTGGGAGGACTGCAGGACAATCGTGGACACGGCAGCCAGTGAAGCCAGGCATGGAACGGTCAGGGTAGAAAATGATCTCCCGGCTGGGATTGAAGTATTTGCCGACCCGTTGATTACCCGGGTCTTTTACAACCTGGTAGACAACGCGGTGCGACATGGTGGAAAAATCAGGGCTATCCGGTACTCGATCGAAAACCGGAACGATAAACGGATCATCGTCTGCGAAGATGATGGCTGTGGAATTCCAGTTATCGAGAAGGAGCATATCTTCGACCCGGGGTTCGGGAAGAACACCGGGCTTGGCCTGGCCCTTTCACGGGAGGTCCTCTCCATTACAGGCATTACGATCACTGAAACCGGCAAACCAGAGAAGGGAGCGAGATTCGAGATCGCAGTGCCGAAGGAAATGTGGCGGATAAACCCGGGTTACTAATCGCGGACGGGACGGGAAGGGTTGAAATGAAGGGGCTGCAATTCAACCCCACGAGTCCTTTTACCATCAGTTTGTGGGATCGTATTTTTAATGATGTGATCGATGAGGAAGTCCATTGAGTGTTCTATCCGGGGCACCCTTCGCCTCTATTCCCATGCCCGCATAGAATCGCCGGATAAGATTCCCCAGGCATCGCCATCAACCTGACGATGCCGGGCGTTTCGTTACGAGGTTAAAAAAAAGATGCTGTGTCCCTCACGAAGCCGGGATTATTGCGATGCTGAAAGCTGATTAAAAACAGATTTTACGCCCGATTTATCGAAACGATATCCCCCAGGGGTATCTTTACCCAGGCTCCCACCCGTTAACCCCGCTCCTGTTCGTTTAAATCGCCCGCATTTACCCCATTTTTTTTCTCGTACCGATTCATGGTATTTGCAACGACTTTATCCCATTTTTATCGATAATTTGCCTTTTTTGGGGTACGATGCCGATCAATGGGCGGCAAATACCACTGTTTCTACCTTATAATGCCCGTTTTCCGACGACTCGCCATCAGGATAGCGGTCCTGATTAATCATGCGACCCTGATTACGGGAGCCACGCTGGCCGACTTCTTCGTCCCTGACCACCATTCCCGGGTGCTGCCGTTCACCAGTCACATGTCGGGGAGCCCTGAGTGAGATCTTCCTGTCCTGGAACGCAACCTTCCCGGGAGGTCACCGTATCACAAGACCGGTGACGTCTTCACGAAACTGTAAAAATTCCTGGTCTGAAATCTTTCGGGGGCGGGGGAGCCGGACCTCTAATAATCCACAGATTGCTGCAGGTCTGTCTGAAAGGACGATAATCCGGTCTGCAAGGTAGACGGCCTCTTCCGGGTTGTGGGTGACGAGCAGGATCGCAACAGGGTGGCAGTCAGCCGATGCGGCATCCCGTATCCGGAGGATCTCATCCTGTAACTCACGGCGGGTAAACGGGTCGAGAGCACTGAACGGTTCATCCATCAGGAGTATCCCGGGCTGTACGGCAAGTGCCCGTGCAACGGCAGCCCGCTGTTTCATACCCCCCGATAGCTGGTATGGGTAATACTTGGAGAACGAGGTCAGCCTGACAAGATCAAGGAGGTCTGATACCCGCCTGGATACCATCTCCTCCGACACTCCATCCCGACTGAGCATCAGACCATAGGAGATATTATCGCGAATATTAAGCCAGGGAAAGAGAGCGTCATCCTGGAATACCATCGCCGCCCTGGCCGGGCCGGTCCCCGGGTCCCCGGGTATACTGATGGACCCGGTATCAATGGTCTCAAGACCAGCGATCATCCGGAGCAACGTGGACTTCCCGCACCCCGAAGTCCCCATGATGCAGAGTATTTCTCCCGGGAAGGCATCGAACGATAAACCCTGGAACACGTTGCATTCCTGTTCACCCTCCACAAAAGTCTTTCCAAGGTTCCTGACCGAAAGTACGGGCTCCATCATCCCCTCCCCTGCCAGTGAAAGAACCGGGCCTGCCCGGCACGGAAGAGTCCGTCAGCACCAAGGCCTATGATGCCGATAACGACCATTCCGGCGCCGATCACCTGGAGCTGGCCCAGGTTGTAGGCATACATAATCATGAAACCAAGCCCCGCACTCGTCCCCGGGAGCATCTCAGCTGCAACGACGCACATCCAGGCGACCGCAAATGCCACCCGGAGCCCGGTCCAGATGACCGGCAATGCACCTGGGACGACAACGGTCCGGATTTTTTCGAACGAAGTTGCCCGGAACATCCTTGCCACATCGGTCCACTGGTTTCTCACCCCGTAAACCCCGTCGATCGTGTTGATCAGGATTGGGAAGAAGGCTCCCATGAAAATGATGAAAATGATCGATTTGAATCCGATCCCGAACCACGCGATGGCGAACGGCATCCAGGCAATGGGCGGGACAGGGCGGATCATCTGGATAAACGGGTTCAGGTATGAATCGACCTCCTTCGAATTCCCGATCAGGAGTCCGATGGGGACTGCCACGGCGACCGCACACAAAAACCCGGTAAGCACTTCCCTGAGGCTTACAACCGCATTCTCCACCAGTGAGGAACCACCGAGGACGGAAGTGAGCGGGTGGACCAGGACCCAAATAATGTCGCCAAGCCTGGGGAGGATATAGTTATTATTGATAATAATTGCAGCCACCTCCCATATCATAAGGAACAGGATAATGACGGCCAGTCCCTTTGCAATTTTAGAAATGGTTTGCTTATTGTTACGTATCATACATTATCACCGTTATATTGTCGTATGAAAGGGCACTCCGGATGATGCTCTCCTGGATCGAGCTTTGCACAACCCCGATGACAAGAGGCCTCCCTTCCGCCGAACGGACTTTGGACCATTCGGTAAAGGTCGCCCAGTCATCGCAAGGTGCCTTACTTCTCACCACGAGCCCGGTCCCACCGGAATTGATGGACTGGATCATTGTTGAGGGGTTCCCAAGACCGATCTGGAGCTCTACCGGGACAGACCCGATATAGGCTCCGTCCAGCGCACCCTGACCGATCGTGGTCATGATCCCTCCCCCTGACTGGCCTGGAACAAGGTTGACATATGCAACCGGCTGGTTATTTACAAAAAGGGTGCATTGTTCGGGCCGCAGGTCGGAGGGGTCATCCGGTGCCAGGCAGAAACCATAACGTTCGCGGAAGTAGTCAGAATCTTTGACCATGACATACAGCGGTGCCGTATGGTCTGATGATGGAAGATATCCCAGGTTTACCCGGACAATATCATCGGTCTCCGGGAGGGGCAGGGTCCCGTTAAGGTATTGCTTTCCCTGCCCGACAACCGTGTGGTCCATCAGGTATGTTCCCGTGATGGTTTCCCCGTCGGGCTGTCCAGTACTTTCGGTATCTGGTGGGTTTGCGTGGCTCGTGAAATTGATATTGGTAAAGGCCTGCTGCTCGACAGAGACCGGGTTAAGTGTTCCGGACGCTGTCAGCAGGGGCTTGGTGCCAAATACCCAGCCAGCCGTGATATTCTCCGCATGGGACTTGTTTTCGTTCACTCGCAAAACCGCCGCCGTTGTCAGGGCAGAAAGAAGCGCCGATACATTCGTGTTCTTTGCAATCATGTCATTCCGGAGGACAAAAACACAGCAGGCCGAATCTCCCCATTCACCTGGGGGTGGCATGGATCCAGGGGTTGCGATCATTTTTGCAGTGCCGGGTAGGATAGCGGTAGAAACAACCGGCTCCCATACAATGAATGCATCAATCTGGTTGGCGTTGAGCAGCTGGACCATGGAGCCTGAGGAGGTGTACAGGAGATAGACCGCATGCGGGGGACCATCCTTGTGTGGGCCACTGTAATCCGGGTAAAGCGCTAAGAACAGCAGGGTAATGACAAGGAGGAGACCAATAATCAACACAAGATGTAACGGTCGTCCCTTCATGAATATGCAGTGATAATTTTTGAGATACTGGTATTTATGAATTGATGAATACCCGGTATCCGCCGGGGGGAATCAGACCACCATCCTGAATGTGTTCATTCGTCCAAAGGTGCCTTTGGGTCTCCATTCATCAGGTTCACATCAGTTGACTCTCCGCCAGCACAACCCGGATATTGCATCCCTTGCAAGTCCGGCATATCCCTCCAGCCGTTCCTTCATCACCCCGGATATTTTGCAAAAAGGGATCGTATCCCGGTTTCTGCCTGCAGGGAAACTCAGCCGGTTGCGCTGTACCGAAAATATTCCCGGGTTTCAATAAGCAGCCGGAAATGGAGGCTGGTGCAGGCTTAATGCAACGATCTCTTCGGGTTTCTGTAACAGGCCGGAAAGGTATTCTTTTGCCCAGCCCTCATCCTGGTATTCCTCAAACGGGCGGTACGATCCCTGCAGGCCGGTCCCCTCCTTGTCAAAACGGAGCAGCCCAACAGGAGAACCTCCTTTATTCACGAGGGCATTCAGTTTTTCAAGCGGGCGTGGTGTGGTACTGAAAACAAATTCCGTTTCAATTTCAAACCCGACGGCAATAGCCACCATCCAGGCACTTTTTGCTTCATCAAGCATCTCGTTGATTAGATCAGAAGTTTTTCTCATGGGGACCTATCAATGGAATCACATTTACAGCGCATAAATTATTCGTTATCCACCTCATTGGAGCTGAGTCCTTTGACCGCGAATATTTTTGCGGTGCATCGGATATTATCTGCGGGTATTTCCAGGAAACTATCGGGTAGGTCCAGATTATTTTTTCCCGATGCCTATATTCCGGACCTGGTGAAATTTTAATGTCATAGCAGGACACGGTCGCCTGCGCGGGATACCACATTCGCCGATGGTCCAATCCCGATAATACCTTTCCCCTCCAATGAAATACATCTCATCCTCCTACTTGTGGTGGCGGAATTATCAATGATCCCTGGAAGCGACTTCCATGAGCTGCATGCCATACCACGGGCAACCACCATCAACAGTCAGAAAAAACGGGTATGCATGCCGGAAACCCAGGGTTGATCATCAGTACCACAGGGGTGACTTATACAGGGTAAAAAGACATCGTATCAGGGTGTGTTTTCTGCATAGGCGCATAAATCTTGCATAGTTTAACCAACGGATTATCCGGCCCGGATCTGACTGGCAATCCTGGAGTGACAGGATGTGCAGGGAGCGACGGACATTTTTTTATCCGCCTCATTCTGCAATTCGTTGTCGTTGAGCTATGTGATAACATAAGGAAAAACAGGAGCCCGGGTTTGA
>CAIJED010000342.1 GCA_903819595.1 uncultured Methanomicrobiales archaeon
AAGACCTCCTGAAAGTTGTCGAGGCAAATCGTGCTAGGTCTCAGGCTATTGCAGAATACGCCAAATTGTGGGACCGGAACCATGCAGAGGAGGCGAGGGTATGACCTCACTCTCCCTTCTAATTGCTCGGATGAAAAGGAACATTTTCTCGTTGTCCCTTCTGTGGGAACATGAAGAATGCCCCGGTTGCCCGTGGATCTACAGCGAAGGTCAAAGAATCTGTCAGTTTTGCACCCAGAAAAACAAGAATATCTCAAAGGTAATAGAAAACATTTCCAACGACCTGGAACGGTGCGACAACTGCGGTGAAATTGTACCTCCCGAACATCATATGATCGGTATTGAGCGCCAGGGTGAACGGGAGCGTTCCGGGTCCGTGTATTATTTCGCAGGATATAACTGTCCTTCCTGTGGCCATCATGCCGAGGTGTAATGATGGAATACAAAATTTTTGTCGACAAAGGAATTGGAGCCCAACTCATTGCCGAGTGCCTTGATCATAGTGCTGCTGTTGATTTCGCCGCAGTCTATGCACACAATCACAATATGGGCTGGATGTGGTCCAAAGTGTCATCCCACGAGATTGTGATCCGACCTGGGTTTACAAACGGGAAACCACATCTCCGGGGTGGTCGGGTATGACAACCTCTACCCCATCTCCATTCTGGACCGAAGAGGACATCATCAGCAGATATACTCGTGCTGATAGTCTGCAGGACGGGGAATTAATCGAAGCTCCTGATAACCTTACAAGACAGGCGGGGATCTCGATCCCTGTCGCGATGACCAGGGCAGTATGGGCGGGATATATCAGCCCTTACTATCTCGATAAGATGCCCGACCAGGACGAAATCGGGCGACTATGGGATCTGCTCTGGATGCTTCGATTAGCTGCGATAAAATCCAGAGGCAGCAGTGTAATCATATTCCAGGTTGCCTTTGAACTTCTCCGAGAGAAAGCCAGGGCAACCGGAATTGTATATATCAGAGATAGGGAAATCGTCGAACTCAAAGCGGTTTGCGGTCCCGGGGATGACTGCGAACCAGTGATAACAGTTATGCTTCCTGGGGAGGACTGAATAGTAATGGCTAAGGAGACTAAAAACCCACCCCATATATTTTATACGACTGAAGAAGTCGCCGACATGCTCCGTCTCCATGTCCAAACAGTCAGATCAATGATTTTAAAAAAGCGGCTTGGAGCTATTAAAATCGGTATGGAGTGGCGGGTCAGTGAAGAGGACCTTGCCGAATTTATCAGGGAGAATAGAAACAAATAACCGCAGCCGGTCGAAGTGCCACAAACGCATATTAACCGGCTGCAGTCGATTTATCTATTGCATCCCGTTTCTTATCAGATTATCGACCAGGACAATCATTCTCATAGAATATATCCTGTCTTTTAAGAGGGCGGTGGGAGCACTCGAAGGTGGTACGGCCTCAGCCGGACCTGTGCTCCCTCCTATCAGTACAGGCTGCAAGTGATAACGATAAGCAGCCGATTTCTATTTTGATATTGGCAAGGGCTAGCGCCCCGACCGAGCGAAGTGAGGGAGTCACAGAGCGTCTGCACTTCAACAGAATACAGTGAACGGGACCGATGGCATCAGCCATGTGTCACGGAGCGTGAAGGCATCAGGTGATAACGAGGA
>CAIJED010000343.1 GCA_903819595.1 uncultured Methanomicrobiales archaeon
GGGATGATACCTATCACAGCCTCATTATTCTCAAGGAAGGTGAAGACAGTTTCTCTGATGTTATCAACCGGCTGGTCAGCAAAAAGAATCGGGACATCGGGGAATATGCTGGAAAATTACGGGATTCAAAAGTGTTGGATCGCCTCCACGCCTCCACACGAGAGATGCGTGATTCGGGGTGGGCGAGAGATTGATAGTTCTTGATACATCGTACCTGATTGACTTTTTTAAAAACGAAGAACTTAAACGTCTTATCCCTGATAATGAGAAACCTGCCGTAACAATCATTTCTTATTATGAGATTATGGCAGGAATTCAACGACTGAAATCGCCAAAAGAAGAAAAATTTTTCCGGCAATTTTTCTCGGATATAGAAATTCTGGAATTCACACTCCCTGCAGCAGATATCGCAAGTGGTATCGGGGCACGGATGGCAGCAACCGGAAACCGGGTAAATGCGTTTGATATTCTTATTGCAGGGATTGCTATCTTTCATCATGCGGGTGCGATTATTACAGCAGATGGTGATTTTGTTGAAATCGCAAAATATGCAGATTTTGACGTGATCCGCTATTAAAAAGGGAGATCAGTGCCACCAGAATTATTTTTCAGACAGCTCTTGTCCGGGGAACCAAGCACTATTGTATTCATTTGTTGGATGCCCCAGCCGCTGCACCTCCTTTCCCCCTGTTTATTTTTGCTTCATCCCATGCGATACTACCTATACAAAGGTGGCAGCCCACGTGGTCTCAAAATCACTTCTCAACAAAACGGTCTGTGTCGTTGGTCTTGATTATGTTGGCCTCCCCCTCGCAGAATCATTTTCCAAATAACTGATGACAATCGGGTACAGGAGAAACCAAAAGGCCATTGATGAGCTGAATGCCACCCCGGGGAATAAGATCGAGGCAACAACCGACCCTTCAATGATTATACAGGCGGATTTTTAGGGATTGCTTAAAATAGGCCTCAAACTATTACCAACGAAATTCAGATCCGGGGTAATCAAAGCGGACTGTACAGGATATTACTTATACACCAGATCCGGAAAGGAACTGGACTGGTGTCATGACTACCACGTCCACCCCCTTAAAATGTCGGAGGTTTCCCGTGATAATCTGCACTTTTGCATGATGTGAAACTTCAACAAATGGTAAATCTCCAGGATCGGGAATATTGCAGTTCAAGGGCAGTGATGATATAAATACTCCCTCCCTATGGATGAATGTAATAATTTCGTTTACTGCATCTTTTGGAAATGAGAACTTTTCTCTTTTGAGAACATCAGAATACTCGTTGAATATCCGTGTATCAAGTACTAAGATGACGTTGCCATTGATAACGAGATTGAGAATTCTGGAGGGAGTTCCGTTGGATGAGAGCAAACCTGAAACCAGCACATTGGTATCAAGGACTATATGTGATAATCCCGTGTTACCATCCCTTTCTTGAGCGGTTGATCACGGTATCTATTTCCTGTTCAGAAAGTGTTTCGAGACCATTTTCTTTAGCTGACTGCCTGATCTTTTCAAGTGCTGAAAGTGCACGTGCCCTCCGAAAGGCTGTTATGGTCTCCTCGAGATCTTCACCAACAGCAACAACGATGGCCCGTGGTTTACCATTTACCGTGATCACCGATTCATCACTGCCTGTTCCTTCCCACAGACGTGCCGGGTTTGACCGGACCTCGCGACTTGTAATAAACTTCATGTTCACCCCTCCATTATTGGCCCACAAAATGTCACACATTATATCATGCATCCGGACACAAAAATGTTGTGTTGATATCTGCACACCGGCGAAATCGGTCCAATATTGACGTAACCGTTTTTGGAATAAGGTAGTTAAAATGCGTCGGTGCACCCCGCTGCAAGCAACGGGGCATGATTCGCACCTCCGCCTTGTTATTCTGCTGATTGCATAGTCAAGAGTTAATATCAGGACAAGATCGCCTTCCTTATCCCTGCAGCAAGCTGTGGGGTATTCGGATAAAATCAATGGCTCGATGCCAAAATACGTTGCGGAAATGGCAGTGAAGGGGTTGAATATGATTGGGAAGGTAATTATAAGGTCCAATGTGCTGATCATGGGCCTTACCCACAAGGAGGATGTGGTGGACATCCGGGAGCCGCCTGTCGAGATGATGATTCAGGTACTGAAGGAATATGATGCGGATGTGTACGGGTACAGTCCTGTTATGGGATTGGGCGAACTGCATAAAAAGGCGTAATTTCTAGACCAAAATAATACTACCCAGAGCATTATTCTGTCAATCCGATTTTTTCGAGAACCCAATTCCGGATCGCGCCTGCTGAATAAACCGCTTCCCGGGCATCTTCGATAGAGGGCGATAGAGAATCAGGGTAACGGATTTCAACTGCATAGGGACTGAGATCACTTGCGACCGCAAAAAGATTATTGGCCACTGGATCATTTACTGACGTGAGCAGGACGAGATCTTCAAGTGCATGTGTTTTAGGGAATTCTTTTTCAAGGAAAACAAGGTATGCTTTCAGATATTTTTCAGCAGCCTGCTGAGCATGGAAGCAGATTATGTCCGGAAATATTTCATTTGCATCAAGCAGCCCATTTTTTGCAGTAATAAAATCCCTGCGGCCTTTCTCACACCAGGCCTGGACCAGATCGCTTTTTGTTTTTGTCATATATAACCACCCCCTTCCCAAGAACCTGAGTAATAAACGCCTGTGGGACATCTTTCCAGTCCTCTACTTCTGCAGGAGTGTAGACCAGTATATCTTTTGGAATAATCAGTCCTGCAAGAGCCCGGTTTATTGGCCCCAGACGTTTATGACGGGGGCTACTTGTTTCCATGATAACAAGAATATCAACATCGCTATCCTTCCCTGGAGTCCCGTAGGCATATGATCCAAACAGGATAATCATTGAAGGATCAACCGTATCCACTATTCTCCTTACAATTTCCTGCAGGATTGACGACGTAAGTTTTGGTATTGATACGAGAGACCCTGATCCAACCGTAGTTGATCCTCCTGATATTCTTACCAACGAAGATATGTTCATTCGTTATATATTTCTTCTTCCCATATCTGGCAATGTACACTTCGAATTGCGGAAGATTGGGATATATTTTCGCTTGATCCCAAGCGATACTACCTATTCAAAGGTAGCATCTCCTTGGTCTCAAAATCACTTCTCAACAAAACGGTCTGTGCCGTGGGTCTCGGCTATGTTTGTCTCCTCCTTGCCGAAGCATTTTCAAGGCTCCTGCGGACGATCAGATACCGGCGAAACCAAGAAGGCCATTGATGAACTGAATGCCACCCCGGGCAATAAGATCGAGGCAACAACCGACCCAACACAGATTAAGCACGCGGATTTTGTGATCATTGCTGTCCCCACACCGGTGACGAAGGCAAAAGATCCGGACCTTGGAGCCGGTGAAATCTGCGTCAAAGATCGTCGGGCAGAACCTGAAGAATGGTGCCATCGTGGTCCTGAAGTCCACGTTCTATCCCGGGGTAACAGAAGAGATCATGGGGCCAATCATTGAGCGGTAGTCCGGTATGAAATGCGGCAGGGACTTTTTCATCGGGTATTCGCCGGAACGCACCAATCCCGGTGATGAAGAGCACACCCTCCCCAATATTTACAAGATTGTTTCCGGCATGGACAAGCAGACATTAGACTCATTGTCTGAGTTATACGGGCTGGTGACCAACGTCTATCAGGCCCCTGATATCAAAACCGCCGAGTCTGCCAAGGTAATCGAGAATGTCCCGCGCCACCTCAACATTGCGCTGATGAATGAACTTTCCATGATCTTTGCCCGGCTCTGCATCAGCACGGATGAAGTCCTCAAGGCTGCCGGCACCAAGTGGAACTTTCACCAGTACAGCCCCGGGCTTGTGGGGGGTCTACTCGCATCCCGGTTGACCCCTATTATCTTGTTAAGAAAGCAAAGGAAGTCGGTTACCACCCCCAGGTGATCCTTGCCGGACGTTCAATCAATGACTCAATGCCAAAATACGTTGCGGAAATGGCAGTTAAGGGGTTGAATAAGGTTGGGAAGGTAATTAAAGGGTCCAATGTGCTGATCATAGGCCTTACCTACAAGGAGGATGTGGCAGACATCCGGGAGTTGCCTGTTGAGAATATGGTGCAGGAGCTGAAGGAATATGATGTGAATGTGTACGGTTATGACCCGCTGCTCCCTGAATCGGTGATAGAACGTTTTGGCGCAAAGCCACTGCCTAAGCTGGACAAGAAGATGGATGCGGTGATTATTGCTGTGGCACATTCCACCTTCAGGGCGATGAGTATTGGGAAGATTTGTAGGTTGATGAATTCTCATTCTGTACTTGTTGATGTAAGGGGGATGGTTGATTGCGAAGCAGTGGAAAAGGCGGGTGGTATTACCGGAAGTTGTGAGAAACAATAAAAGCGCTTGTTACTGGGTGTGCGGATTTATCTGAAGCCACCTTACGGATTGCCTTATTGCTGACGGATATGATGTCACGGGTATCGACTGTTTTACGGATTATTACCCCCGGTCGATCAAGGAGGCCAATATTCAGGATACCCGAAAGCAGCTCAGATGGCAGCCTCGCGTAGCTATTAAGGACTGGATCGAAAAATATGTTCAATGGTATGCCAACCGGATGACCATAACCTGACTGTATCTCCGACCGGAACTCCACTCGTGACTACGGGGAATGATCTATTATTTGTTCCATCCCGATTTGGTCCAATAGAGAATGTTATTGGTATACAACACTCCGGTGCCTGATTCGAAGAATAAGAACACTATCAGAAAGGATTGAATATATTACTCTCCAACTACCGATACGATATTTATACAAGCCCCTGAACTGACCTGTCAGTGCTTCACCAATTTCCGGATTTTTTGTAAGTTCGGATTCTATCTCTCTGATTAGCCTTTCTGCAACAGGCCTGTCAATCTTCTTTATGTCATTAAAGACAGAACGCTTATAATCAATCCGAAATACCAAGGAGGTTTTTCATCTCCCGCATGGAAATTATGTCATCATTCTTGTCACGCAGACGTTCCAGTGCAATGAGGTAATCTGCGTATTCAGAGAGATACATCTCCATCGCCTTTTTTACCAGATATGCCCTTGAACGTTCAAGTGAAACTGCCAACTCATCAAGTTGATCTACCAAATTATCCGGTACGCGGACGGTGATACTGGTGGCCATAATTGATTACATTGTATTCATATGAAATCCTGTGATATCAATGTATTCATTCGCATCATGTTATGGTCAAATAGACTGTTGAGAGAGCGATGAATATCATTGGCCCTGCTCATACCGGACTACCTGCTTGCCACTATACGTAGTACGTTGGGGTGAAATTGAACAACCAATCACTTATATCGGTTGGTGAGTTGACGAGTAGCAGGAATCGAAAAATATGTCCCCCCTTACAACCAACAGGATAAACAGCGCATGACCGCACCACCTTTGGCGACCTCTCTTGCAATTCCTCCTAAACGGGAACCCACTATCAAAATTTGGCCTCCTAAAAAATGGGCTCCCATCAACTTTTCCGAGCTCTGGCACTATCGTGAACTGCTCTATAGTTTTGTCGCACGGGACGTGAAGATCCGCTATAAGCAGACGGCACTCGGCTTTCTCTGGGTGATCATCCAGCCACTCTTTTTGGTGGTGGTATTTACCCTGTTTTCGGTAACCTTGCTAAAGTCCCATCGGAAAGTACCCCATATCCACTCTTCACCTTTGCCACCCTCATCTCATGGACACTCTTTGCCGAAGGGATTACCCGGTGAACGACGAGCATGGTGAGCAATGCGAATATCATGACGAAAGTCTATTTCCCCTAGCTCATCATGCCCCTCTCCAGGGTCCTTTCACCACTTGTCGACTTCGCGATTGCCTTCGTCATTCTCATTGCCGTGATGGCATACTACGGTTTTATCCCGACGATTACAATCGTCATGTTGCCGGCATTCATCCTTCTTGCCCTGCTGACTTCGCTTGCGGTCGGACTCTGGCTCATCCTTTTTTTGTTCTGTTAGAACGGATTTTACGGATCATCATAGAAGGGAATCGCACTATCAATGTATTCTTAATATTTATGACTCAAACAGAGGTACCATTCTCCAGATAATCTCCGTTTCATATCTTCGCTGAAATCGGACGATAATGCGGTCTCTCCTACGGGCCATACAGGCCCGATATCTGTGTCTATGGTAGATTATATGTATTTTTCAACCCCCCGCCAGAGAGACAATAAAAGGCACGCATTAGGAGGCATATTGCCTTTATTTTTACGAAATACTCGATAATTTAGATTTTTTTGATGAGAGATAAATATTTTTGATAAAAACGGGTGGAAACGCATTATTGTGCGAAAAATATGACCAAATTAAGGTTATTTTAGATAGCAATAACAGTGCTGGTAATGTGAACCGGATCAGACTGCCATGATGACATATGAAATGGAATGGGATA
>CAIJED010000344.1 GCA_903819595.1 uncultured Methanomicrobiales archaeon
ACACGCGGCACCTGTGTCTGCTGGAGCATCACTTCAGAGACAAGGATATGGTAGGGGTCAGTGGTCCTTCGCCACAGGAGGTCATGGCGCCCGTTCCGGTTGTAGAAGTCCAGGATTTTTTCCTGGAACCGTACACGTTCACCTTCCTCGGGCAGATTTTCTCTCTTTTCAGTACCCCTCATCGGTGTTCCATCTCAAATCCGCTCATTCAGGCCGGCGCGACCATGATTCCAGGTCCCTTCCAGTGTCACCGAAGATCTGTGCGGGGGGGGTGGATCCCTGGAATTACACCTGGCTACTACCAGCCGGATGCCAGTTTTTGATGACCGTCAGGCTGTAATAGTCCTCGTGCCCGCTTCGGAACGAAAACGTCCGCTCAATATACACATGGTCCACCAGTCCGGGGACCACGTCCGGCAGCCGGTACCATGAGCTCTCCGAATGAACCACCCCGCCAACCTCGTACCTGCCGTCACCGGTATCACGGATGACTATCACGGCAATATCAGGATCATACAGCGGAGAATCTTTCGGTGGCTGGAGGATATCCCCGGGATGGAAAATCCCCGGCACCCCGTCATCGACCTGCACCCCACCGGGCACCTGGTAGTTGAACAGCGGGGGAAGATCTTTTTCACTGGCTCCGGGCCGCCCGTCCGGGAATGGGTCATGCGGCACCATCGCAGAACCCATGCAACCCGCAGAATATACGGTGATAAAAACCAGGATAACCAGGATCGGAACTCGATACATCTTTTTATTCATCTCAAATACCTCTGTGTGCCTGGTCTTGTTGCGGTAGTAGTATGACAGGGTATTAGTTGAAAATATCGATCCAGCCAGACGGGACAACTGCCCACGTCAACAATGGTGCACCCAGGACAGGAGGAAACAGGAGGAGTCCAGGTCTAATCTTTACGTCCTCTTGAAAAGATGATCAAGTCGTTCACGTGTGAATGATATCATGACGGGCCTTCCATGCGGGCAGGTCCAGGGTTCGTTCGTCGCGGAGAGCTGGTCGAGAAGTCTCTGGCACTGGCCGGAGGTCAGCACGTTCCCGGCTTTTACCGCTCCATGGCACGCAATAGTCCGCGCAAGCTGTTCACCTGAGTCTTTCCCATATTTTCGTGGCAGCGAGACGAGGTCCCCGATGATATCCCGTACCATCTCCCCGTCACCGGGTTTTCCAAGGATGACCGGGACCATGCGGACCGCGTAGGAGTCCCTACCAAACGCTTCGAGTAAGAACCCTTTCTCCACGAGATGCGGGAGGTATTCGCGCAGGATATCGGATTCCGCCGGGGAGAGTGTGAGTATCGTCGGGACGATCAGCTCCTGGGCACCCTGGCCCAGATCACGGAATGCGGTTACCTGCTCGTACAGTACACGCTCATGTGCCGCATGCTGATCGATCAGCAGGAGGTCCCCGGCGGGTCCCTGCGCAAGGATATATGCCCCGTCGTATTGTCCGAGATAGATCAATTTCAGGATTTCATCCCTGCTGCCTGCATGGCCGCCGGGTAATTCCGACTGTCGCAACCTCCGGTCAGACAGGAGTACGGCCCTGTGGCCGGCCTCGGCGACACCCGGTGCAGGCCGGGCCTGGTGATCGTATCGTTGTGATATACTGCCAGCCCCACCGGTATTCCGCAGGGATTTTGACATCACGGGCACCGGCGGTACAAGGTCGGCCCCTTTCAATGCACGGGACATGGCCCCGGTCACCATCGCACAGATATCGCGCTCGCGGGAGATATGCACAATGCGCTTGGAAGGGTGG
>CAIJED010000345.1 GCA_903819595.1 uncultured Methanomicrobiales archaeon
AGCATTGTGCCACGTTCCCGGGCCCGGCTTCAATCGATCTGATGGACCATTGTCGTCATCAAACCTAATGCCAGGGAAGAGGAGGGAGCACCGAAATTTCAACAGGAATATTGAAATCGCAATCCGGTGTCCAGTGCCTGATTCATCCCACCCATTCTTCTCTTCCCGATTAGTGGCCTCTTGCCGTAAGTGCCTGGTTATTTGCTTTGTGGCGGGGAAAAAATCATGTCTGAAACAGTTATTCACTATTCACTATGTGTAGCAGGCTGAATCGTGTTGGAATTTTGAATTAGTCGATCAAAGACCGCGCAGATATCTCATCCCCCGGGCCATCCGGGGATCATTGCTGGCGCACGAACATCCGTGTGTGGATTATTGTGCTGCTCCACTGCGTCCTCCTGCCAGGTCTTCAATAGATTGACGATTCCACATGATTTTCTCCGGATTAAACCGTAGTGCATATATAACTTTCCCGCCCAAATATGTGCCGGAGAAATTTTAATGAGCTGGATGAAAACTTCAACACTATTACTGGTTCTTATTATCGCGGTGGTCATGATGACCGCCGGATGTACACAGAGCCAGCCTGCAACAACCCCTGCAACGACCGTCGCAACCCCAGTGCCAACCACGCAAGTTGTGGTAACAACTGCGGCACCAGTGGAGAACGCCTCCGGACTTGCTAACCCTGCTTCAGTATACTGTGGCCAGGTCGGTGGAAAACTTGATATCAAGAAGGACGCACAAGGAAATGAGTATGGCATGTGCTCCTTCCCGAACGGCTCATCGTGTGAGGAATGGGCACTCTTCCGTGGCGAGTGCAAACTGACAGCACCCGTTGCGAATGTGACGAACAAGACTCCAGCGGCAAACCTGTCCGCAACTGTAAAGACCGCAGTTAACAACACGGTTTCAAACGTGACCGCAGATGTCAAGGCTGTTGTCAACAATACCACCGTGAAGAAGTAACACGGATTAGTAGAGATCAGAAACAGGAAAGGCGATCCCACGGGGATCTAACCTTTCCATTAATCTTACAGCCCGCCTATTTTAGTGGTAGATCATTTATTTCCGGGAAATTTTTATTACGTTGTAACCCCGGTTCCTTTGCAAAAATAATGTAACCTTCACCCTGATTAACGATTGAATACCAGATGCACGAAATCCGGGTAGATAGTTTTCCAGGTCAAAGCCCGGGCGGGCATCAGCTCGCGATCACGATGAAATTGTTGTCTTATTCACAACAAATACTTTATTACGTATCCATGCGAAAAATTATCAATCAATTGAAAGAGAAACGTTGTCAAAGCGCCAGGCAACGGTATCAAAATTCCGGGAAGAAGTGCTCCCACGGCCCTGGACGGTACCGGACATCCTCCCCGTCGGACACGGGTGTATCGTCCCATGAGGTCATCCGGAGCACCCGTGTCCGTAACAGGCCCGAATTTATTCAGAAGGCCCGCATATTTCAGTAGGATGTTTCCGGAGCAAAAAGATCATCTCCAGTATAAAAAGGACAGGATATTGTGAAAAATATATTTGAACGGCTCGCGAAGGTGATCAACCATCACCCGATGCTGGTCGCAGGAATCGTGGTTGCAGTTTTTATCGTCTGCCTTTATGGGATGACGACGATATCCATGCAGACCGGGTGGGAAACATACATGGTGAAGGACTCCCCTGAGGGGAGCCAGTACAACAAGTACATTACAACATTCCAGTCAGACCCGGTGGTATTGTTCATTGATACCGACACGCCGATAAGCCCGGATATGCTGCGGTTTATGGACCAGCTGGAAGCCTCAATCCGCAGCCAGCCGGACATAAAAAGCGTCAGCGGAATCCCCGACCTGCTGATGCAGGCCAATAAAGGTGTCCTTCCAACCTCAATTGGTGAAATACAGGATGCCGAGACCCGGGTCCCGGCCAATGTACTGGCGGTCTATACCCAGTCAAACCTCATCACGATCGTCCGGGTAGACGTGAATGAGGGACTGTCAGAAAAAGCAAAAACCAACCTCCTGAATAACCTCCAGAGTCTCGTAGACAGTTCCAACCCTCCCCCTGGTGTGAAAATCTCTCTCACCGGGAGTGCAGCATTCTCCCAGCAGATGAAGAAATCGATGGGATCCACGAGTGGGGTGCTTATTTTTGCTGCCCTGATCCTGATGGTCATCGTGATGGGGATCCTGTTCTCATTCGTCAGCCACCGGTTCCTCCCTGTCCTGATGGTGGCGATCGGTCTCGTCTCGGCGATGGGGTTGATGGGACTTGCAGGGATCCAGTTAAACATGGCTGTGATTGGAGCATTCCCTGTCATGATAGGGCTTGGGATCGATTATGCCATCCAGTTCCATGCCCGCTTTGACGAAGAAATACGAAAGGGGACGATGGACCAGGCTGTATTCATGACGGTGACCAGGACCGGGCCTGCCGTCCTCTATGCGATGCTGGCAACCTGCATGGGGTTTGTGGCGATGTTCATCTCACCGGTGCCAATGATACAGGCTTTCGGGATGGTTTCCATCATCGGTGTGGCCTGTTGTTACCTGGCCTCCCTTATCGGTATTCCCACCGCCGCTGTCCTTCTGAAATACAAGCCAAAAGAGAAGAAGCCGTCATCGAAACGCAGTTTCTCGTACGGTGCACTGCTGACAAAAACATCGATGAAAATTGCAAAAAACCCTGTCCCGATCCTTCTTGTTGCATG
>CAIJED010000346.1 GCA_903819595.1 uncultured Methanomicrobiales archaeon
GCAATTGCTTCGCCAGGACCATACACCGTTGACCCTTTGCCACGGATAATTAATTCGCCGCTGTTCTTGACCGATTCCACCATCTCTTTAATCGGAATACGGGAAAATGCAGGCAGGTTACTAATCTGGATACCTCCGATTGTTGTCGCTGACCAAAGCGGGACCATACTGTCCCCATGCTCCCCGATAATCCGCGTATGGACCTCACTCGGATGAACCCTGAAATAAGCGGCTATCAACGATTTCAACCGCATGGAGTCAAGATGCGTACCGAGGCCGAATACCTGTTGTGGCTGCAGGCCTGAGTATTTCAACCCGACTGACGTCATGATGTCAACGGGATTGGTTATCATAAAGATCTTTGTGTCGGGTGCGATCGCCCCGATTGATTGTGCAAGCCCGGATACAATGTGCGCATTCCGGAGTGCCAGGTCAAGCCGGGTCTGTCCCGGAACCCGGGCATTTCCCGCCGTGCATACGACGATCCCGGACCCTTTAATCTCTTCAATATCTGTTGTCCAGTTGATTTTTGTATAATTGCCACAGGCCGCAAAAGAGTCCATCAGGTCATGTGCGATTCCATCAAGGAGATCCTCCCTTCCCGGTCTGCCATGGAGCAGGATCTCATTGACATACGGTATCTCAGATATTGCATGTGCAGCAAACATTCCGACATTACCGGTTGCACCGATGACTGTGACTTTTGACATAGGTATTGCACAAAATTAGGGACACGTTCTCGGTCGACAATACGTTACTGCGTTCACCGAAGAACCCTTTCTCCACCCCGCAACCCTGTGGGCGCCGAATGTCCACAGTAAGTCTGCTCCCTTCCGGGCCTGAACCGGTCCCTGCAGTTATCAGGTCGCCACTCCCTCCGGAGTCTTGATACCTGTCCACCGACCTCACAGGACGAGGCTTCTTCGTCAGGATGCTAACAGTTCCAGCAGCCCGTTGTTGCCTTCCTCAAACTTCGCCCCCCGCATACCGACGGTTTCGGGTTACAAGTGACGCCGGGCCACCCGGGCTAGTCCCCATATTCAATCCGCACTTCAGGGGATAAATACCTCGCCGGTGACATGCTCCTGGAAACGTGTGGTGATACGCTCTATAAGCCCGCTATCTTTTTTATTGAAGAGATCCAGGACTGTAAGGACCGGCACTGTTGGAAGCACCCGGTAGAGATCTGCCAGGTCACCATGATACACCTCAATGCTCTGCCTGCCATGGGTTTCCGCGACCATTTCAGGTATCCGGCCAATGGGCCGGGCTTTCATCTCCTCGTAGGTCTTATGCATGATGACCTCATCAACCGCGAGAAATTCCTGATTCAGGGAAATATTGAATGCGGACCAGAATGCGGCAGAAAACCATGCATCGTTCAACACGACATGCGGCACACCAAGCCGGGCGGCAGTCAGTCCAAGTGTACCGATGCCACATGCCGCGTCAATAAACCACTGGGTATTAAGGGTAATTTTACGCTCTACTGATTCAATTTTCGGGTTGTAATCTCTGGGAAATTCTATATGGATTTGAGATTGCTGCTGGTACAGGACCAGGGGTCCAGATGATGTAGGGTATATGTTCGCACGCACATCACACCCGGCAAGGAGGTCATAAGCCCCCGGTACTCCACCGAGGTGCGGATCCGCGATCCCGGGAACAAAATCCCCGCTTCTGACCACTCCCCTGATTTCCGGGACTTCATTCATCAGGCGTACTGCCACGTCACGGGTGACAACACCTGATACAAGGACCAATGACCTGGCCGGAAGGAACGGTGGTTCCCGCATAAAAAACCCAGGATGAATGAGCGGTATACCGATCTTTGCAAGAGGTTCGGTACCCCGGAATGTCCCCTCCTCGACCATGATCACGTAAGTCTGTGCAAAAACTTCGTCGATAAACCTCTTTCCACAGGAGCAGGGAGGCTCGTAAAATCGGGATTTTAACGGGGACCTTTTGTCAAGCACCCTGCCATGACAATCCGGACAGGGAGAAAATATCTGCCCGATTGAGAGAAGGATATCATGGGCATTATCAACGCAGTCGTTGCCACATACGGGGCATTTCATACGGTCTTGTCGACTGGTATCCATAGATAGTTTTTGAAAAAGAGATCATCCGGAATGGGCCCGATGCGATTCGAACGCATGACCGCCCGGTTATGAGCCGGGCGCTCTAACCGGACTGAGCTACGGGCCCGGATAGGGATTGAGCGCCCCCCACAGGGCTCGAACCTGTGACATTCGGATTAACAGTCCGACACTCTACCAACTGAGTTAGGGAGGCACATTGGTTGTGTCCTAATAGATTCTTTGTGAGCCTTTTTAAAAGTAACTGTTGGGACGAGACATAAGGAAAAAACAACACCACTGTTTGTTCGTCAGTCATCTGGAATTTTTCCGGGCTTTATTTTCATGGATTCAAGAAGAGAGATAAGATCATCGAGGTTATCATCCAGGTGGCGCAGGAGATCTTCTGTCTGGGGGGTTGCCATTGCACCGGCAGGTGTCGCCCTGATGTAGCCTAACTGCTCAAGCACCCGGAGCGAATAACGGATCCGGTGAAACGGAAGATCCAGCAGTTCAGACAGTTTCATGATACCGATTGGCTGGTGCTCCATCACGGCCCTGATGACAAGAACATGCCGTGAAAGGAGTTCGATCTCATCTTTCATCTTCTGGAGCATGGTTGGATGTACCTCAGGTATTTTGTTTTCCGGGTTCCTGGTGCTGGTCGAGCCACTGTTTGGTCTCATGGTATTTTTTGATGAATATATAGATCATCACGAGGTCGATGGCCAGAAGTGCAGGGGGCAGATAATATTTGAATGGTACGGGTGCAAGGAACAGGGCGATGACAACGAGTGCTGCGAGGAGGATAATGACGTTCAACAGGATAGTGAGCGCATAAAATTTTAATTTGAACTGTTCTTTTGCCTTCGCTTCCATTACTCATAGGTTGCCTTTATCATAAAAGTACTTGTGGTTTTACGGCGCATATTTCCCCCATGGACTCGCTGGATGACGTGATCAGGCGTTCTGGTGCTGATGCATATGTCGCATTCGGCTCGTCACAGAATGCAGATATCAGGTATCTCACCCGTTTCCGGACCGAAGACCCGGTTGTATATATCAAAAAACCGGGGGAGAAAGGGGTCATGGTAATCGGTCAGATGGAATATGAACGTGCCACAAGAGAATCGATCGCCGCGGTGATGACCCGGAGTGAGGCGGGTCTCCTTGATATTATGAAAGAAGAGTCGGTAATGCAACGCGCCTATGCGAGAATGATTGCACGGTATGTCGGGTCGCATATCCTTGTACCCGCTTCGTTTCCCTATGGGATCGGACACGAACTGGAGGCCTTATGCAATGTGACGCTGGATCCCGGCTCGGTCGGGACAGCCCGGGCAATTAAATCTGACGATGAGATTGATAAGATCAGGAGTGTCCAATCCGCGACTGATCTTGCAATGGACCAGGCAATTTCACTGATTAAGGCAAGCAGACCAATTAAAGGGGTCTTGTATCACGATGGCCAGGTGGTCACTTCAGAAAAGGTCAGGTCATTGGTCCACAAAACCCTGATGGACCACGGTTGTCATGCCATTGACACAATTATCACCTGCGGAAAAGATACTGCCCTGCCTCATGCACTCGGGAGTGGACCCCTGATGGAATCAGAGCCGATTGTAATCGATATGTTCCCGGCTGATGACCTTACCGGATATTTTACCGATATGACGAGAACTGTTACCCGGGGGGAACCCGCGGTAGAACTTATTGAAATGTATAATGCTGTCAGGGAGGCCCAGGATCTTGGGATGTCCCTGGTGAAACACGGTGCCTCTGGCTCATCTGTCCACCAGGCGGTGGCAGACATGTTTGCTGAAAAGGGATACGGGACCAACTCTGAAGGATTTACCCATAACCTCGGTCACGGGGTGGGTCTGGAGGTCCATGAGCAACCGACCCTTGGTCCGGCGGGGGGGTCTCTCGCAGCCGGCAACGTTGTAACCGTCGAGCCCGGTCTCTATTACCGGGACATTGGTGGAGTGCGTCTCGAGAACACCGGGGCTGTAACACAAACGGGGTTTGATTCTTTTACACAATTTTGCCGTGAATTTATCATTCGGTGATGATGATGGACGATGAAATATTCGATAAATATTGCCAGGCCGGGGCTTTTGCCGCGTCAGTGATTCGGAAAGGGGCCATGGAGATTAGGGTTGGTACCCCGTACCTTGAGGTGATCGAGTTCATTGAAGACCTGGCCTCATCAGACGAATCAGGCCTTGCATTCCCACTGAATGTCTCTCTGAACGAAGATGCTGCGCATGATACCGCATCAACGGGAGATGAACGGGTATTTGCATCTGGTGACCTGGTCAAACTTGACCTCGGGATTCATTTCGATGGCTATATTGCGGATACAGCAATTACGATCGACCTTGGGAATAACGGGCTGCTCGTGGATGCATCCCGGGCAGCTCTTTCCCGTGCGATTGAAAAAGTGCGGCCGGGCGTCACCGTCGGAGAACTCGGGTCTGCCATCCAGACTGAAATTGAAAGTCGGGGATACCGTCCTGTCGCGAACCTCACCGGGCATGGTCTCGGCAGGTTTGTCGTGCATCAGCCCCCAAGTATCCCGAATATTGCCGTACAGGGAGGGGCAGTGCTTGAAGAGGGAATGGTGTTTGCCATTGAACCATTTGCAACGACAGGGTCAGGGCATGTGAACGAGAAGAGAAGGGTCGAGATATTCCAGCAGATTTCCAGGAAGCCGGTCCGGCTGGCAACGGCCAGAAAAATCCTGGAAGCGGTATCCGGGCGGCAGGGCATGCCCTTCGCAAAGCGGTGGCTCCCTGATACCAGGCCTGATATCGCCCTTACTACGCTGATCCACTCTGGTGTGCTCCATGCATTTCCGGTACTCTCTGACATTCCGGGTTCCCTGGTCTCACAGCATGAACACACGGTCATTGTCACGGAAGATCACTGCGTGGTGACGACAGCATGAGATACTCTTATCCGGTGTCAGATTGAATATTAAAGGTTACAGCCATGTCTGGAGACGACGAGACCCTGAAAATTCTGGATGTGCTCCTTTGCGCGGAAATATTCAACCAGAATCCGAATCTGGATGTGAATGACCTTATACCTGAGCATAGGACCATGTTCGGACTCGGTTCTGCAGCCGGAATTCAAAGGCCTGTTACGGTCAGCGAAAGTACAATCAGGAGGGTACTGCAGATTCAGGACCCGCGCAGAATCGTCGCGGAAAACCCGATTGTCATCTATGAGGAGTTTGGTCAGAGGTTCCGGATACCCGCTATCGAAGCAGCTGCAAAATGGTTTTTGGGTCACGGGGGCATGCCGTATATAAAAAAGAACCCGGCATTGGCATTTTACTTTGAAAATATCGATTCTTCGGGAGTGTCGTATCGTGAGGTAAGGGCTTCAAACCCTCCGTTTGAAGATAGCAGGTCGTACCTCGACGGGAAAATATCCGAGATAATTGCTGCCGATGAACGCCTGAGAACCGCAATGGACCTTATCATTATCAATGCGCC
>CAIJED010000347.1 GCA_903819595.1 uncultured Methanomicrobiales archaeon
CGATCGGGTTCATGGGGATCCCACGCCTGAGCAGCAGGCCGTCGAGAGTGGAGCTGCATACAGATACGATGCCGATGCAGCCTTCAGGCACCTGGTAATCTTCGATCATTACACCGGGTTGCAGAAAACGAACAAGTCCACTTACGCTTATACCCGCCCGGTAAGAATCCTTAAAAATTTTTATCGCAAATTCAAGGTCTTCACACCTGATAAGTGAAAGATTATAGACAAGAGTGCCAACCCTCTCCTCCGGGTTGTAGGTGACCTGCAGGGCAAACTCTTCAATCCGGTGATTAATAAATTTCGGGAGACTTGTCATTGTACAGTTTTCCATCATGAAAGAGAAAAATTGTTCTATAAGACCGGGGAAATGTATAAATGATGGAACACGAGACGCGGGAAAAAGCGAAAAATGCCGTGAAGCTCATCCTTGAAGCGGCAGGATTCGAAGTAGAGGAAGTAGATGAACCCCTCGACCTCTCGGCTGCCAGAGACGGGGAATATTTGGCTGTGCTCTGTTCGGTTGACACTGACATCATTGCCGGGTTCGACCGGACCAACTACAACCTCGTCATCGGGGGTGAGCAGATCCCCTGTAAAAAGCTCCTGTTTACACTTGATAATTCGATTCATACCGAGCATTGCATCGTCTGGGGTGTTAAGGAATTTGTCCGTCTTTCGGGTGAGGCCACCCTTGCCAGAGTCCTCGACAGGGAGCTCTCGCTCACCCTCATCCCGGGGGCAGATATCGTTCCGGACCCGGACACGAAACCGGCCCCCATGGCAGCAGAAAGTCCCGGCGTCAGTATCCCGCACCTGCCGGTCAAGGTGACGAAACAGAATGCTGAACGGATTTCCGGAACACCGGGAGTGGCCAGCCTGAAGTTTATGCCTCACTGGGTTTACCACTACATGAGCAGCGGCGAGCAGGTATACCAGGACCACCATATTCCGTTTGATTCTGAAGGCTGGGGGGCAATGAACGCAATCAACGGGTTAACACTGGAGATTGATCCGAAAGCAATTGATAAAGGTGAAATTCCGGGTGCGGCAGAGATCATAGGACCTAAAATTACAAAGGATGAAGCGAATTCCCGGGTGTTTGCGGACCTGGTAGTACAACTCACCCAGCATGTGCGGATCAGGCAGGTAAAGGGTGATACGATCTTTTACGAAGAGAATGTCATGAAACCTGATAAAAAGAATATCAATATCGATATTGACCTCGTGCATTTCCCGGTCTGGCAGGTCAGGGGTAAAAAGATTGTTGAAGTGAACGCATTCACCGGTGATATCCTGTCCCAGCCGATGGATGAAGGTTGTGAGATACTCTGACCCACCCATGATCATTGTCCTTGGAGGTGGCCCCGCTGGCCGCCTCGCTGCAATGCACCTTGCACACTCAGAAAAAGAGGTGATCCTCGCAGAGCAGGGGGTTATTGGAGGCCAGTGTCTTAATTCCGGCTGCATGGTCGTCTGTGCACTGAATGATGCAGCGCGAGTCATCCGGAATGCCCGTGACCTCCAAAGACTAGGTATCATCGACCGATCCCCTGAAATTAACTTTCCTGAATTAATTCGCGGGATGCAGGAGATCCAGAAAAAAATTGCTGGAATCCTCGATTCGGAGACCCGTAGTACCGGGGTTGATATCAGGTATGGAGCAGGGGCCACCCTTCACGGTAACGAAGTCCATCTGGGTAGCGAGGTCATCCAGCCTGATGCAGTCATTGCCGCCACGGGTTCATACCCCACCATTCCGGATATCCCGGGAATCTTAAAAGAGGGGGTGTATAATCCCCGTAATCTTACACAGATGGATCGGTTACCCGAGCGCATGGTGGTCCTTGGCGGGGGTGTAATGGCTGCAGAATTTGCCTATATTTTTTCATCGTTCGGCTGCGACGTCAGCATGGTTGCCCGTAGTGAAGTACTGAAGATTCTTGACGAAAAGCAGCGCGCGGTTGCATTAAAAGAACTTGAGGGGGTTACGGTACATTCCGGGACCTCTCTGGAGGCCGTTAGTGGGAACCCGCACCTGAGTTCTGTTTCTGTCAGGGCTGCGGATGGGACACAGAAGGAGATTGAATGCGACGCCCTTTTTATTGCCTCCGGCCTCACTCCCAGATCGGAAAATCTCCACGGTATCTCAAAAGGGCCCGCCGGTGAGGTACTTGTTGACTCTCATATGGAGACCAGTATTCCTGGAGTGTATGCGGCGGGGGATGTCACGGGCCCGCCATTTTTAACGCCGGTCGCCCGTCATGAAGGGATCGTGGCAGCTGAGAATATCCTCGGAAGGGTGACCACGATTGACTACCAGTTCTTTCCCCAGTCGGTCAACCTTGCAAGTGAACATGCCTTTTGCAACCCGTCAACTGATGGAACAGTCTCGGTCCGGATTCCCGGCCCGGCCGGCCCTGGTACATTCTGGAAAGTCCCCTTCAATGCCACAGGGCTTACGAACGTCAGCGTGCAACCTGATACGGGATTGTTACAGGGGGTTTCAGTATCAGGGCCATCGGCAGGGATTATCTCGAGTTATATCGCATTCCTGATGCAGAAAAATTTTACGGCAGCCGATTTCTCTTCATTCCTTGAAGTTCACCCCGAAACGGATGGGGTCCCGGGGCTACTTAATTTCCTATCTGATTACCTGAAACGTAAAAATTCCAGGTAATTACAGCAGGTACCACCATACCGTTCTCTCCTGATCTCTATTCGTTATCATTCCCGGGACATGAATGGTTCAGGGTAAGTCAATTATGCCTCTTCGATCCCATACATGTACACGACAGAAGATGGTACAGCAAATCTCCGCAGGTGGACAATTTGTCACGATTGGGCTCGTTCAGATGGAAATGGGGTCTGACCCGGAAGATAACCTTCATCGTGCTCACATGAAGACAGAGGCCGCAATCGATAGAGGGGCCAAAATAATCTGCCTTCCTGAATTATTCCGTACCCGCTATTTCCCTCAGTATATCCGAAGGGAGGCAACAAGCCTTGCAGAGACGGTCCCGGGGCAGTCTACAGACCTTTTTTCAACGATCGCAAAACGTTCCCAGGTGGTAATTATTGTCCCGGTGTACGAACGTGCAGCGGACGGACGTTATTACAATACCGCGGTTGTGGTGGATACCGATGGGACCCTGCTGACACCGTACCATAAAGTCCATGTTCCCCAGGACCCGGGTTTTTACGAAAAGGGGTATTTTTATCCTGGCAACGAATACCAGGTGTACCATACCAGTTACGGGTGCTTTGCGGTCTTAATCTGCTTTGACCAGTGGTTCCCGGAAGCTGCACGGTCCGTTGCACTGATGGGCGCCTCGATCATTTTCTACCCGACGGCAATTGGCCAGCCATGTGCTATGGTTCCGAGGGAAGGGGAATGGCAGGAGTCCTGGGAACTGGTCCAGCGAAGCCACGCGATTGCCAACAGTGTTCATATTGCAGCAGTTAACCGCGTTGGAACTGAAGGGAATATCAGGTTTTTCGGCGGATCCTTCGTAGGCGATGCGTTTGGTGGAGTAATCACCCGAGCAGGAGATCTAGAAGAGATTATCATCGCGGACCTTGACCTCTCGATGAACAGGGCCGTGCAGGAGTCATGGGGATTTTTCCGCAACCGTCGCCCGGATACTTATGGCCGCCTCGTCAGGGCACCCCACGAAACCGGGCATCACTTTGTGGTGCGCAACGGGGATACACCCAGAAACATGGGATTTTACATGCCGGCAGAATGGGAGAGACACGAGGCAACGTGGCTCTCATGGCCACATAGCACCGTGACATTCCCGGACCTGGCTGCAGTCGAGGATACCTATATCAAGTTTATTTCTGCGCTGTATGGATCTGAACAGATAGAACTGCTCGTCAGGGATACAGTTACGGGAGAAATGGTCAGGGAACGGCTCCGGACAGAGGGACCTGGCGATTCGCATGTACGATACCGGGTCACTGAATATGCGGACGTCTGGATCCGCGATTATGGACCCACATTCGTAGTTAATCCTGCTATTTCACAGGCAGCCATGGTGCAATGGGAGTTTAATGCGTGGGGCGGAAAATATGAGAACCTGATCAGGGATGGTACTATCCCGGTCGTGATGAACGACTGGCTCAGGCTCCCTGTATTTCGCCCCGGCATTATCCTCGAAGGTGGGTCAGTCGATGTGAACGGGAGGGGAACTGTCATGACGAGTCGTTCATGCCTGCTCAACCCAAACAGGAACCCGGAATTAACAGAATCTGATCTGGAATCACTTCTTAACGAGTACCTTGGAACCGACCATGTACTATGGCTGGACAAGGGCATTGAGGGGGATGATACGGATGGCCACATCGATGATTTTGTCAGGTTTACCGGGCCTTCCACCGTGGTCTGTGCCTATGAGAATAACAGGAATGATGAAAATTATCGGATTCTCCGGGAAAATTATGACACCCTGAAGAAATCCACCGACCAGGACGGGAACCTGCTGACCGTGGTAAAACTCCCGATGCCGGGCAGGGTATCAGGTGGAGATCTCCGGTACCCGGCCAGTTATACAAATTTTTTTATCGGTAACTCAGTGGTGATCGTCCCTGTATTCAATGATCCCCATGACAAAGATGCATTGGACCGTCTCAAATCCCACTTCCCAGGCCGCGAAGTAATAGGTATTAATGCCATGGCGATGGTGGAAGGGTACGGGACTTTCCACTGTGCCAGCCAGCAGCAACCCGGCCCCTGGACGGCCAGGTAATTCCCATGTAAATGACCAGCCCCTTTCTGGTATCTCCATTCAGGTACCGATTAAAAAGAGAGATTTGGGAATTTGATTGATTGAGTGAAATGTGACTGTTGTATCTATGAGAGACTGCAGTACGCGCCTCCTGCATATGCCATTATAGATCAACTCATTCACCGGGCCGGGGTTATTTCCATGATCTGGTGGATTCGGCCCCGGACTTCACTCGTATGCTACAATTGTCAAGGTGGGTTACGTTAAGTTATCTGCTCCTGGTACATCACTCCTTTTTTTCCGAATAGGTCCATTCTACAAGTCCGGCACTGATGAAAATTTCCAGCTTTTCGTGTATCCTCAAAAGGCTTACCCTCACGATCAAATTCTCCAGGTGGCGATGTGGCGTGCTGCATTGTGCAATTGTCCACAATGATTATGAAGGGTGTTCTGTCGTTGGACATCTTGTTCATTCATCATCCGGTTGTGCCAGGAACATTTGGCTGCTACTGCCACCACAGGCTGATCTGGCAGCCGAAAATGAATTAACGGTTGATTTGGTTCCGCCTGGTACCATGATCCTGACACGGATAACACTCGATGTGTGGGGTATAAACGGTCTTGCCATGGGCGGGGTGAAAGTGAAGGAGTCCTGGCCACATGAAAAATTCAGGTCAGTGGTTGATTCAAAATTCATGTATATTCGGTCGTTGGGGAGTCTGATTTCCAGCAGGAAGCCAGTGGTCCGGTAAAAACACGAAAACCATATCTTGTCCCGTCGGATATATTTATTACATGCACCCCAGGCCCGGACAAGATACTCTGAAAGGCTCATTAAAAAGGAATATTGGCGCATTTTTGCAATGGAGGGAAAATAATAAATGTACATTCCATTTCATTGCACTCATTGTTTTTCTATCGGTTCTTCCCTTCCTCGAGGACAGTGAAGTAGCACGGATTTTCACTGATATCATGCTGGTCATCCTGCTATTCTTTGCAGTCCAGGCCATCAGCCATAAGGTATACCTCATGGCCGTCGGGCTGGTCCTTGTGGGAATTACCATTGTCTTATATTGCTTATATTACCGGACCGGTATCGTTCATTATTTCAACGATGCGATGGTCGTCACATTAGTATTTTTCATTATGGTGAGCATTGCCATTTTTTCTGTGGTCATTCGTGAACGCGAAATCAGGAGGGATACAATTATCGGGGCAATATCAATCTACTTCCTTCTTGGCCTTACGTGGGCGATAGGAATTATGGTGATGGTCATCTTTTCCCCAGGGTCATTCGATATTGCGACCATGCACCCGGACCAGTTGGTCTACCTGTCTGACTATATCGGGTACAGTTTCTCAATCCTTACAACAACTGGAAATTATAATGTCACGGCGCTTACAGCGGCATCACGGACGGTGATGATGTTTGAAATGATAAGCGGGACGTTGTACATTGCAGTCCTTGTCTCATGGCTGGTGGGAAAGTTCCTCAAGGAAAGACCGGCCTGAATTTTTTTCACCAGTTACGTGTCAGGGTACCACACAATTATACCGGTTATTCATAAAACCGTCGGCCGCATAAACCCCGTTATTAATCGCCAATGAGGGGGTCCGTTCCCGATTGGAAAAGATATTCGCCGCAAATCATCGTCGCAGTTATTCCCATCCGGGAATTATAAGACAACGGGGAAAAAAGGGGAGTGGGGTTTCACATCTCTGTTACCACATGTCATCCGGGATATCGACAGTGGATATTGAAATCTTTGTAACAATGATAGGATCCCGGACTCGCCCATGCTCACCCTGATGCCAGGTGGGACAGAACAAGATGCCCGAACTGACGATAGACAACCCTTATGATGTAACCGACAACCAGCACGGACGCAGACGCAACAATAATTGTGATCCACTCATTAAGAGAGAGCGGAACCGTGCCAAAAACTGCACCCCCGTACTGTACAATCAGAATCTGTGCCAAAACGATGAATCCCATAACAACGAAAAACGTCGGGTTCCCTTTGAAAAATGGCGGCATCTTTCCATCAAGTGCCCTGCAGTTCATCCCATTCCAGACCGCAGCGATGACAAACGCAGCGAAAAATATCGTATTGATTTCAGAAGGTGTGTTTCCCCCGAGAAATGCGGTTTCCATCTGGATCAAACCAGTGGCAATAAAGAAGATCCCCGTTGCGATGATTGAAAACCACATAAAGGGCGTGATCACCGGTGCATTTCTCCCGATGGGAAGGCGGTCCATCAGCTCCCGGTGGGGTGCCTCAGAACAAAGCGCAAATGCAGCGAGGGTATCCATAATTATGTTTATCCAGAGGATCTGGATGATCGTAAACGGTTCCGGGTACCCAAGGAGGGGAGCAATGAATACAAGAATACATGCGCAGAAATTGATTGTAAGCTGAAACAAAATAAAACGCTGGATGTTCTCATACAATGACCGGCCCCACCACACCGCATTCGTAATCGATGCAAATGAGTCATCAAGCAGGATGATATCGCTCGCCTCTCTCGCCACTTCGGTTCCTGCAATTCCCATCGCCATTCCGACATCGGCATTTTTTAAGGCAGGTGCATCGTTAGTCCCATCACCAGTCACGGCGACGACCTCCCCGTTCTTCTGGAGGGCCAGAACCAGAAGCAGCTTGTCCATCGGCTCAGCTCTTGCCATGATATCAAGTTGCTCTGCCACAACAACCTGTTGCCCGGGGGACAATGATCGGAACTCCTTCCCCTCAACAATCAAGCCTCCCGTGAGAATTCCCGAATCTTCTGCAATCGCCCTGGCAGTCACCCGGTTATCACCGGTCACCATCCTGACCCTGATCCCGGCATCCTGGCAGGTGGCAACAGATTCTGCAATGTTATCACGCAACGGGTCTCGAATACCCACATACCCATCCCATATCAGATCGGATTCGTTTTCATCCCCACCCACGATCTCCTTGTGGGCAAACGCAAGGGTCCGCATCGCCTTTGAAGCAAGATCGCTGACGCCGCTTGTTTCTGGTTGTATGGTACAAAGGAACGCAAGAACTTCAGGGGCTCCTTTTACCAGCAGGTAAGGTGTTCCATCGATAGTTACGGCGGTTGACATCCTTTTTCTGTTCCCATCAAAGAGGTACTGTTTCCTCGTGAGAGTTGCAGAACGGATTTTTATGTAGTCATGTGAGTGTTCATGGAGCCACCTGAGGAGAGCTCCTTCCGTTGAGTTTCCTATGACACTTACCCGCCCATCCCGCTCCTCCAGGTAGGCGGTGCTGTTAACGGCAGCATTAAGGGTGATCCATTCTGATGGGGTACAAGGTGTGCCCTCCTGCAGTGCAGGTTCTCCACCTGATACGTACACAACCTCCATCTGGTTTTTCGTGAGTGTGCCGGTCTTATCTGTGCAGATTGTTGTTGCAGAACCAATTGTCTCACAGGCAATCAACTTCCTGACGAGGCAGTTGGTCCGGGTCATCTTTCGCATCGCAAGGGAGAGCGAAAGTGCGACACTCATCGGGAGCCCTTCGGGAACTGCTACGACAATAATGGCGACTGCAATCATGAGGTAATGCAGAACATGGTTCAGCGTATCAAGGTTCCACCCCGTCAGTTCCCCGAGATAGATCCCGCGAATCGCGAGGCTGACAAGGATCAGGATACCCACAGTATAACCGAACTGACTAATAATTCCAGCAAGGGTTTCGAGTTTCTGTTCAAGGGGAGTCGCAGTGGCATGGTCAATACCTAGTGAAGCCGCAATTACCCCCATCTGGGTCCCGTCACCCACGGCCCCGGCAGTCATATTTCCTTTGCCTGCGGTGACAAACGAGCCTTTCAGGACATTATCTGATATCTCTTTCGCTACTGGTTCACTCTCGCCGGTGAACGCCGACTCATCACTGTAAAGAGTGTCAGATGTGATGAGCCAGCCGTCTGCCGGAATCGCATCCCCCGCTTCGAGGATGACAAGATCACCGACAACAATATCACGGGAGGGTACCTGGGCCGGGTGACCGTCCCTGATCACCTTGACGCCGACATCATCCCTGTGTGCATTTAATACATCAAACTCCCGGCTGCTACGATATTCATTGAGAAATGAGATACCGGTGGCAAGCAGGATCGCAATAATGATTCCAAGGGTGTCATAAATGCTAATCTCCTGGATTATTGAGACGACCAGTGAGATAATTACGGCAATAATAAGGATTTTGATGATTGGATCATCGAATTTCTTAATGTACTGTTTCCATACTGGCTCCCGCACTGGCGGCGTTATGACATTTGAGCCAAATTTTTCTCGAAATACAGGGACTTCTGAGGACTGGAGACCCCCTTTGTCTGCAAGAAGAGTCCGTTCTTCCATGGATAAAATATCAGGTCCTTTCATTTTTCTCAAGAGATCAGTTGCTCCGTTATTTTTAGCGTTAATCGAATATAGGTATTCGGGAGGCTTAACAAAATAACCTACAACGGTGTTCGATTGATATTTTTATCAGGATATCAGGTATTAGTCTCGCCCTCTAACAATGGTTCATCTCAAAAAACAGGTGGCCATAACGTCGCATATTCCCGTATTATCCAGGGAATATGATATGGCCAGGCGGTTAGAGGTGCACCCCGCTTTCAAGGGCATAAACTATCGTGAGGTGATTCACGGATTCCAGTAAATACGAGCAGGATGGTAGGACG
>CAIJED010000348.1 GCA_903819595.1 uncultured Methanomicrobiales archaeon
ACCCATACTTCACATTCCCCATCAATGATAGAAACCACGGCGTCATAGGGTGCTGTGTGTTCAGACAGTCCCTCATTTTCATCGAATGAAAAGATAGTGATACTTCCTGCCTTTTTGTTGACAAGCATCCGGCTCGCGACCGTCCCATCCTGATAGGAGACGATGTCTTTGAGGACGATGACTTTTGCATACAGTTCCTCTCTTTTCTTGTTATCAGGTTTTTCAAGTTTAAAATCTGCCATAGTATACACCCACTGAATGCATTTTGATTATGAAATCCTGTGTTATTTTTTCCCTTATTGTAGTCGGATTATGCCGGGACCGGTAAAATACCCAGCTGCTGCATCAGTCCCATCAGGTTTGCCTCGCCCCATAGCTCAGTAATCTTACCGTCTTTTACCCGGAAAATCTCAATGCCTGTCATGGTGATAGCCTTTCCTGTCGGAGGAAGTCCCATAAATTCTCCTTTGTGCATGCCCCGTGCCGTGAAGCGGGCTGTAATCTTATCCCCATCCGCCATAATGTCATCGATAGTCACGTTCAGGCCTTGAAATGCAGCCCGGCAGGTTGTAATGACGTTATTCATCGCCTCGATCCCGGGCCCGGGTGTCGGCAGCGGAGTATGCAGGGAAAATTCAGGAGCCAGAATTGCGTCGGCTGCTGCAAGGTCACCCTTTGAGGGGCCAACCTCAAAAAATTTGCGGACAATTGCGATATTCTCATTTTCGGTGG
Organism: uncultured Methanomicrobiales archaeon; assembly: GCA_903819595.1. Classification (GTDB taxonomy): domain Archaea; phylum Halobacteriota; class Methanomicrobia; order Methanomicrobiales; family Methanospirillaceae; genus CAIKOD01. The sequence continues at coordinate 733 of CAIJED010000348.1, forward strand.
ATGTTTGTGTCATACACTATGCTTGACAGATAACTATTTAATTATGTTGTCCCTTACAGAGTAACAAATGGATCAACCAGTTGAACACCTTGTCCAGCTCGGACTCAAAGAATATGAGGCTAAAATCTACGTCGCCGTTGTCGGACTCGGCGAAGCTAACGTCCGGAGTATCCATGAAGTCAGCGGAGTCCCACGCCCTCGGGTGTATGATGTCCTTAATGCGCTTGATGCAAAGGGATTCATTGAGATTCGGCAGGGAAGTCCGCTTATGTACCATGCCGTCCGACCGGACATAGTTGTAGCCTTCCTGAAAAAAGATCTCGATACGGCGGCTTTTGAAGGTGTAAAGACTCTTGAGGCATTGTCGGTGAATGTCCGCCAAAATTATTCGCCAATCTGGTACGTTCATAGTGACTGGACTATCCAGCGGAACCTTGAGAGGCTGGTTGAAGGTGTTACCCGTTCACTTATTGTTCTCTGTTTCAATGCGGAGACCCTTGAAAAATTCCAGGATCCTATCCTCTCGATTGCAAAGGACCGGGAGATAAGAATCCTGTTTCCTAAAGGTGGTGCAGAAGGGGTTTTCATACGGAGTGGCATCAGGTATTTTGAAGCAGGGCAGGTAAGGGACTTTTTCGGCGAGAATATTTTCGAAAAAATATTTTCCGTTCCAATCAATCGCGAAGGCGCAATCTTCAGACTTGAGTGTATTCTTATTGCCGATGACCAGGAATCGATGCTCATCTACAACCAGGATGGAAACCGGATGGCGGTAATTATCACACTGCCGTTCATTACCTGTGTTCAGAGCAGGTTGTTTTCAGAGATGATCGAACATGCTCATGAAATAATCCCTGAAGGGGAGAACCTCAGTGAAGGTCGGAACATGACCATGAAGAATACAACGAAAATACATAAATCAACGGAGTCGTGAGTAAATGACAAATTCTACCGAAGGAGCGATTCTTCAGCGGGATGGGAAGACCTATGCGGTCACTACCCGGATACCTGCGGGTATTATTACACCAGAACAGCTCGAAACCATTGCCAAAGTCGGGCGAAAGTACCATGTGCCAGTCCTGAAAGTAACATCAGGCCTGAGGGTGCTGCTTGCCGGAATTCAGCCCGAAGATGTTTCACGGGTCTTTGCTGACCTTGGCCCGCTCGCAAAACCAGAGACCTCCCCATGTGTCAAGTTTGTCCACGCCTGTATCGGCACCGATATGTGCAAATACGGGAAACAGGACTCGATTGGACTTGCCAGGACTATTGAAAACCAGTTCAAAGACCAATTCTTTCCGGCGAAAATTAAGATCGGGGTTTCTGGATGTCCACGCTGTTGTAGCGAGAGTCATACCCGGGACATCGGGATCATCGGGACTACACGGGGCTGGATGGTCTTCTTTGGAGGTAATGGAGGTACACGACCCCGGTTCGGTGATCTTGTTGCATGGGACCTTACTGCCAGTGAGACGGTGGATTGTGCACAGCGTCTTTCCGAGTATTACCGGAGCCATGCAAATAAGCATGAGCGGACTGCCCGATTCATGGAACGAATTGGCATGGAAACGTTGAAATCGGAATTACTTACATTAATTCCGTATATTCCAATAGAAAAGGTGAATTAAACATGAAAATTACTGAAGTTGCAAAACTAACATCAATCAAAAACCCGCACAATGTTGATGTGCGTAAGATTTTCGAATCGCCGGATACATCTGCTGTTGTTATTACACTTAAACCCGGTGAATCCCTCAAGAAACATGTTACGCCTGTCGATGTATTTTTTTATGTACTTGAAGGGACCGGGATTGTCGAAATCGGAGACGAACGGCAGAGTGTCAGTAAGGATTCTGTTGTTGAGAGTCCCGCCATGATTGCACACACCTGGATAAATGAAAGTAATGCGGTGTTCCGTGTAATCGTAATAAAGATGTTAACAACCGGAAAGGGCAAAGACAGCCGGCTGCTCTGATTCACTATTCCGAGGATTAATATCTCTTATTGATAATATAATTACTCAATTTTTTGTAAGAACAGGGATTCTCCCAGATTCTACAGTTGACGGTACATGTACAATCGGCCATCCTATTCGCTTCCTCGTTTCCTCACTTCAATTCGTTCCGTTCCGGGCCTCCTCCGCTCACATCATGCCTTGGTTCTTCTGACTATACAGGGGTGATACTGACGGCCAAGACTTCGTCACGATGCTCCTCGTTGTCGCCTGATGACCCGTTGCCTTCGCGGTATCAAAATCGCCTGCTTCTCGCTACCGCTTGCGAGCTACCTGTGGAGGCCGGCCACCTTTGACAATCCGCCCTACCAAGCCTAAAGGGCGGGGCCACACCACCAGGGCCTCCTGTCCGCGACCTTTCGGCTTCGCGAAAGAATTTTGCTGCGACAAAATCATGGAGCTGAGGATAGGTCAGTTAGAGCAATGTCGGGATTGGTGGGTTTATGCCCGGGTTCATAAAGGGTTTGAAGGGTTTAAGACGGGTTTATGGTGGGGTTATCAGATCCCACTATATTGAGAACGTATTCGGTACTACGTCCCGTTTTGCCCTTCTTCAGGAATATACCCCTGGAACACAGATCATTTAATTCACGTAACGCAACACTCGCGCTCACCGTAGAATATTCCCGGTACGCCTTATTTGTAATCGCCCCGTGCTCCTTCGCATACCGCACAGCTTTAACCTGCCTCTCTGAAAGCCCGAGTGCAATAAGC
>CAIJED010000349.1 GCA_903819595.1 uncultured Methanomicrobiales archaeon
GCCGCGTGATACTGGAGAGCAGGTTTAGCTTTTTATTCGCCTGAAGCAGTGCTTCCTCAGCACGTTTTCGATCGGTGATATCGCGACAGAAACAGATCAACTTGTCGCCGTTCGTTTTTTGATAGGTCACGGACAACTCTATATCAAAGACACTACCATCCTTCCTCTTATGGCGTGTCTCGAAGATTCCCGATCCATTTGTAATGATTTTCTTGAGAGTTACGGCCTGTTCATCCAGTGTCATGGAAGCGTCAAGATCGGGAATACGCAGTTTTAAAAGTTCGTCCCGGGTATAACCTGACATCCGGCAATAGGTTTCATTGGCGTCCGTGAGATTCCCTTCAGGCAAGTCAATTATCCAAAAACCGTCATTGGTCGTCTGGAGGATTGTCCGATGCCGTTCCTCGCTCTCCCGCAGTGCTTTATCAGCCTGTTTACGTCCGGTGATGTCGGTGTCGCTGCCCCGGTAGCCCCGCAGGGTACCGTCGGCGTTCAGCAGGGGGATGCCGCTGGTGGAGACCCACGCAACGCTGCCATCCCTGGATTGTATGGCGTTTTCCAGGTTACGGAAAGATTCCTTCCGATCGAAGACGGAGAAACAGGATGCCTTGAATGCCTCGCGTCCGGGCCCGGGATGCAGATCATAGAAGTGCATCTGCCCCACCAGTTCATCCGGGCGGTAACCCCATACAGCCTTTGAAACATGGCTGACATAGGTATAGAGCCCATGGGAGTCCACTTCCCATGTGATGGTGTTGCTCTGCTCAGCCAACTGGTCGAACCGCTCCTTGCTCTCCTTCAGCGCCTCAATCTGCCAGATATCTGAAATATCACTGAACGCAGTACGGACCGTGGTCGCCCCATCACCGCCGGTGAGCCGGATGCTTTCAAGCCGGGCGGGGAACGTGGAACCATCAGACCGTTGAATCATGAGGGTGCAGCTCTGTTTTTCCTTCTGCTTCAGCACAGTTAAGAAATACCGGTGCCACTGATCTGAATCCTTTTCCGGCATAAATTTACTGAATGGGGCCTTGATCAGTTTATTCCGTTCAATCCCAAGGAGCGCCGCACCGCTAAGGTTTACCTCTGTGATCCGTGCCTTGTCATTGAGCGAAAGATAGCCAAGCGGGGCAAACTCGTAGAGGTCAAGGTACTTGTCCCTCGATTCCGCGAGTGCGATCTTCGATTGCCTGAGTTCTTCTGCCTGGATCTCTAACTCGACCTGGTGTACCCGGAGTTCGTGTGTGAGTTCTTCCGGGGTCTTCCCCGATAAGTCGGGAGACCGTTTCGGGGAGCTGGCCTGCTGTTCTTCTGCGTTATCCCGGAGCATTCGCTCGATGCCCCGTGGACCCGTGCCTTTCTCTTCTGACTTCTTCTTCCCCGCTGCCATCAGTTTCCCTCACCAGCGATACGCCATATCCCCTTCGATATGGACGTCCTCATTTCCCCACCGTCCGTGCAGCAAGCCGTTCCCGTGCTATCGCCACCGCTGCCTTGAGTTTCTGCTCCAGCACTCCCCGGGGCGGGAGTTCGGTAAGGTACTCGGCGACGCGGATGCTGCTTGCTTCGAGTTCGAGGAGTTCGACGTGCTCCACCGATGACCCTGCACAAAGGATTAATCCTATCGGAGATTCCTCTCCCGGCGGCCTGTCATACTTGTCCAGCCATCGCAGGTACAGTTCCACCTGTCCCTTATCCGCTGCTTTGAATATACCGAGCTTGAGATCTATTACAACGAGGCGTCGGAGTTTACGGTGATAGAAGAGCAGGTCAATATAGTAGTCCTCGGTATCGACCGTTATCCGCTTTTGCCGGGCAACAAACGAGAAGTCAGTGCCAAGTTCAAGGATAAACTGTTCCAGTTCCCGAAGAATTGAATTCTCCAGGTCTTTTTCTGAAAATGTATCAGACAACCCTAGGAATTCCAGGAAGTATGGACTCTTGAAGACGAGATCCGGTGTCATCCGGTCTTCATCCCGGAGTGCAGCAAGTTCCTTACGGGCGAGCTCTTCTGGTTTCTTTGAAAGGGCAGTACGCTCGAACAACATTCCCTGGACCTTCATCTGCAGGGTCCGGACACTCCACCGTTCAAGCCGGCACATCTCGGTATAAAATTCCCGGGCAAGGGAGTCTTTGATATAGATAATATTCCGAAAATGTGTCCAACTCAATTGTCCACTCAGTGAGTGGACAATTGGGCGGTCCGGAAATATTTCTGCAAACCGTATCATGTTGAAAAGGTTGGTCCTCGTAAAACCAGTGCCGTAATCCATGACCAGCTGATCGGATAATGTATTGACTACCGATTTACCATACCCTGCTCGTGAATCATTAAGAATCTCTTTCCGGATCCGCTCGCCAAGATCCCAATAGAGCAGGACCATCTCTGCATTGACCCCAACCGCAACCCGGACACGTGCTGATTCGATGAGAGACTGGAGATCACCCAGTAATGTGGGTAGGACAAAAGACCGCCCTGAGTCTTTGGCCGCCTGATAACTATCCCCGCCTCTTTTTTTTGTCGGTTTCTTATTTCCTGCTGCCATCCCGTCCTCTTCTTCGTCCATGTTACCGGGTCTTTCTAACGTTTCCCGGATTTGACTGCATGCGTTGTATCCTCGATCGCAAGCAGGATAAGTTGCGTCGCACCCGCAACACCAGGGATCCGGCGGGCGTTTAACACCATCTTCCTCAACCCGATGTCGGGGAAGTCATGCTCAACTTCGAAATTCTCAAACGAGGTCTTTCCCGGCAGTACCGTCTCCAGCAGCTCGTGGAGCTTTGGAATGTCCCACTGGTTGTTCCCGAGCTCATAGAGCACCTCACCCTGTGTCTCTTCAGGGGTAACCACGAACGTCTGGTAGAACGCCCGGCTGGCAGAGACGACCTCAAACGTACCGTTCAGGACAACCAGGGGTTCCCTGACCGTGTCGACAATGCTCTGCGCATAGTCCAGGGCAACTTTCGCCTCAGCTTCGACTGCTTTAAGTGCGGTGATATCGGAGAACGTCAGCACCACGCCATCGATCACGTTCTCGTACGTACGGTAGGGTATGATGCGGACCTGGTACCATTCGTTACCGGTTGTCAGTACCTGTTTCTCCCGTGGGATGAGGGTGTCCAGCACGGCCTGGGCTTCGAGGATCAGGTCGTCGTCCGGGATATTGGACCGGATATCAGAGAGCAGGCGCCCCTTGTCCGATGCAACGAGCCGGAACACCTTTACTGCGTCGCGGGTAAACCGCTTGATCGCAAGCAGGTCGTCTAAAAATATCGTCCCGATATTGACGTTCTCCAGGAGGTTCTTCATGTCGTTTTGTATGTCCGTGAGCTGCTCGATCTTTGCCTGCAGTTCCGAGTTCACGGTCACGATCTCTTCATTCACCGACTGCAGTTCTTCTTTGGATGTCTCGAGTTCCTCATTCGTGGACTGCAGTTCTTCGTTGGTAGACTGGAGTTCCTCGTTTGTAGACTTGAGCTCCTCGTTTGCCGCCTGCATCTCCTCGATCGTCGCCTGCAGGTTCTCTTTCGTGTACGCGAGGTCCTGCTCCAGCTCTTCAACACGTTTCGATACCCCTTTTGCGGTAATACGTTTCTTTGGGATGCTTTTATCAGGTGGCCGGATTTCGGTGTCCTGGAAACTGACGAGCAGCAGTTCCCGGGTTGCCTCCGGGTCAGGAATCGGCCGGACCGCCAGGTCAACGCCGTGAATGCCGCCATTCGTCCTGACCTGCACGTCTTTTACCGTTACCGGTTTCTTTTGCATGGTAACCGCCAGGATCGCGGACCTGAGGTCAAGCTGGAGCCCTTCGCGTGCCATATCGATGATATTGATGGTTGCCTGCCCCTGGGCCGGCTGCAGGTACTTCCCGGTATCGCCGTGCACGTAGACGATGTTCCCCTTCTCATCGGTGATGACCGACGGGGGTGCATAGGACTGGAGGAGCACACGTTTAGTGAGCTCGGCAAAGTTCGTCTTGTCCCTTGTTCCAACAAGCTCGCCCGGTAACCGTTCGGGCTTATCGCTGGCCCACGCGAAGCGCTGTGCAACAAGGGTCCGGGTTGATGCAAGGGACGGTCTTGTCGTGTAAATTTTCCACTTTTTATCGAGCACCGCAAACAAGTCGACGAAATTCCCGATGCCTTCAGACGGGCTTAAGAAGAGCACTCCTCCCGGCCGGAGGGCGTAATGGAACGCCGGGATGACACGGTCCTGGAGCTCGACTCCAAGGTAGATCAGCACGTTCCGGCAGCTGATCAGGTCCATTTTCGTAAACGGGGGGTCCGTGATCACGTTCTGGACTGCAAAGACGACCATCTCCCGGATCTCTTTCTTTATCCGGTACCCATTCTCCCCTTTTGTAAAGAACCGCCGCAGCCGCTCGGGTGAGACATCGATGGCGATGTTTGGCGGGTAGTTGCCTGCCCGTGCGGTTGCGATCGCATCGTCATCGATATCGGTCGCGTAGATCAGGAGCTTGAACTCCTGTTTGATCTGTTCCATGTACTCGGAAAAGAGCATCGCGATGGAGTAAGCCTCTTCACCGGAGGCACACCCTGGTACCCAGGCCCGGAAGATATAGTTCTCCGGTTTCCCATCAAATATATGGGGCAGGACCTCCTTTGCCACAGCTTCAAAAGCTTCCTTGTCACGGAAGAAGCTGGTCACGTTGATGAGCAGTTCCTTGAACAAGACCTGGACCTCGGCGGGGTTCTCCTGGAGGTACCGGGCGTATGCCTCCATGTCGTCGACGCTGTGCACCACCATCCGCCGTTCTATACGACGCGTTATTGTGCTCTTCTTGTACTGCGAAAAGTCATTGCCGGTCCTTGACCTGAGCAGCATCATGATCCGGGTCATCGCACTGGTTGCGGCGGGGACCGGGAGTGCCGGGGGGACGCCGGTATCAGCGATAGTCTTTACGTACGCGACCAGCTGTTCGGGGATCTTTTCGACCGGCAGGACGTAGGTGGCAAGACCGCTCTGGACGGCACTTGACGGCATGCCGTCATACTTTGCGGTGGTTGGTTCCTGCACGAACGAGACCCCGCCGGCACCGTGGACTGCACGGAGCCCGAGCGTGCCGTCCGACCCGCTCCCCGAGAGGATCACGCAGATCGCCCGTTCTCCCTGGTCCTCGGCAAGTGACCGGAAGAAGGAGTCGATCGGCAGTCGCAGTCCCCGTGCCATTTCGGGGACGCTCAGGTGGAGCGTGCCGTGGAAGATCGCCATGTCCTTGTTCGGCGGGATGATATAGACGTGGTTGGCCTGGGTTATTGTCTGGTCCTTCGCTTCGTGGACCGGCATCGTCGTATTCCGCTGGAGGATCTCGGATAGCAGGCTTGCATGGCCAGGGTCGAGGTGGGGGATGAGCACAAAAGCCATGCCGCTGTCGGCCGGCATCGTCTTGAAAAACAGTTCAAACGCTTCCAATCCTCCGGCGGAGGCGCCGATCCCGATGATCGGGAAGCGTGGTTCGCTGGCGGTAGGCGTTGTGGGATCGCCCGGTTCCGGTATGGCGCTATCTGGGACGCTCGCGACAATCTTCTTTGTTTTTTTCATAGGTTCACTCCGTTCACGTTCTGCTGCACGATTCCC
>CAIJED010000350.1 GCA_903819595.1 uncultured Methanomicrobiales archaeon
ACAACAACATGTATTATATATATAAATAATAAAGTTTATTGTGTCGCTTTCTCTGAACAAGGAAACCGTATACCGGCGAAGTTCCCCGTGGCGTAGGCAATGTGATTATCTGTTCTGCAGGGACAGGTCTCCCATATCTGCTGAAACCACCGGTACCCGGTTGAATGGGGTGAAAAATTTCACAATGACGATTCCGGGATTTTTAATTTTTATCATCCCAGGGGTTTGGCAATGAAAATTGATTTCCATGTTCACACGGACCGCTCTGTGGACGGGGTTCACCGTCCTCGCGAGATGGTGAAGTACGCGAGAAACGTCGGGCTAGATGCCATTGCCATCACAGACCATAATCAGCTGTTTCCATGGAATGAAGCAAGGAGGTTGTCAAAGGAGTTCGGAATTGTCGTAATCCCAGGGATCGAAGGGGGAAATTTTGCACTCGGTAAACACTGGATAGCAATCGGCATCAGGGACCGCCCGGTAATTAAGAAAATCTGTGACCTCCCAAAAATAATTCAGGACAGAAGCGGCCTTGCAATCGCCCCACATCCCTATACCCGTCTCGGCTACGATAACTACGCAGATCTAGGATTTAAGGTCGTAGAAGCCTTTAACGGGACAGAACCTGAGGCAAGCAGGAAGGTCTGCCATACCAGGGGAATCTCGGAGGTGACAGGAAGCGACTCACATGCAGCACCGATGCTCGGTTTCTGCTGGTCCGTAGTTGATGCCTGTGAAACAATAGAAGACATTCTTGAATCGGTCAGGAAGGGATTCTGTATATCGCAGGGAACACGGGTTCCGTTTTCGCGGTGCCTTCACCTGTATGGTGTCTATTTCACTAACCGTATCCTGTGCAGGCCGGCAAGTATGTTATATTCTCTGTATGAAATGGCGCAGAGCCCCTGCAAGACAGAAGAGGGAGAAATATTATGAGATGTTCACCAACAGAACTTGTCCGAAGCAGCAAATTATCTTTTTCTGTGCATGTATGTACGATCTACCATACGAAACCTGATGATGATGCGGGAGACCGGTCCCACCCCTGCAATTTGCAACCAGGGAAATTTTAAAACGTATATCGGCGGTTTACAAATGGGACATGTATTTATTTCACCACTGAACTGGGGTCTCGGCCATGCATCGAGGGATATCCCGGTTATCGAAGAATTATTGCACCGAGGCCACGAAGTGACGATCGGTGCATGCGGGAATGCGTTCGCGTTCCTTAAACGAGAATTCCCCTCATGCAATTTTATTTATTTCGAGGATTATCCGCAGCCGTACAACAACGGTCTTTTATTTATCACAACGTTTACGAGACATATGCCTAAACTCGTCAGGGCGTTTGAAGAGGAGCGAAACGCCTGTAAGAAATTTTTTTTAAAAACGCCCTATGATCTGATTATCAGCGATTCCCGCCCTGGTGTCTTCTCCGAATCGGTCCCATCCATCCAGATCACCCACCAGGTCCACCAGAGCCTTCCACTGTTGATATGGCCGCTTGAATTACTTGGGGTCTTCATTAATTCAAACGCCTTTAAAAAATATGCCGCAATTGTTGTCCCTGACAATGACCCGGGAGAAGGGGCACTGGGAGGAAAACTATCACGGACATTTTTTGATTCGGCAAGGGAAAAATTGTATTATTCGGGGATCCTCGCAAGCGTCCGCAGGAGGCCTATTCCCAGGGATATCGACTATCTGGTTGTCATTTCGGGGATGGAACCACAACGCACCCAACTGGAAAAGCTCGTTCTTCCCCGGGTGGCACATCTCCCTGGTAAAAAGGTAATCCTGCTGGGAAAACCCCAGGTAAATCAGGTGACCAAGTCCGGGGATGACACAATAATCTATTCATACCTCTCAAATGAGGAAAAGTCCCTGTTGATGTCCCGTACGAAATTTATTATCAGCCGATCAGGGTATACCACCATGATGGATGTGGCAGAGACCGGAATTCGTCACGGTCTTTTTATCCCGACACCGGGCCAGTGGGAACAGGAATACCTCGCCTCCTATTACGAGAGCCAGGGGTGGTTTTATTCTAAAAGTCAGTTTTTGTTCAACCTGGACCGGGATATGGAAAAATCCTACAGGTATGGGGGTTTTCCAACAATGCCTACTACCCGGGAGAATGTGAGTCGCCTTTACCAGGAACTACTGGCGCAACACCTCGAATAACATCCGGCATCATCAAAGAGAACGAACAATTCCAATTGGAGGCAAATGAAATGGAAAGTACCGTGTATCACAAAGAAAAACTTGCAACATGGTGGAGACTTGGTATCGTAACAGCGTATATCTTCCTGGTATTCCTGATTATCTGGATTGCGTACCGGGCCCTCCTGATAATTGCCGCTTTCAAGTCAGGCGAATTCTCATTTATTCAGGCAGAAATTGTTGGTTATGCTATAATTTGTGGGATATATTTCGGTACCGGCTACCTCTTGCGAGGATTGAACATTATTTGACCAAATTCAAACTGAACCGCGGGTGGAAATGCCAAGTCACTGGAAAACAATAGTTTTTTCGAAAATTTTAACAAAAAGGTCAGCCTTCATGAGTGCTCGTTCCTTTTCTGCTTCCACATCTATTGCCGCAGTCGTGAAACACCGTACTTCATCAGGTGTAATTGTACATGTCAACGAACCGATGGCACCGCGATGAGTACTGTCAAGACCGTCAGCAATCCGTAGGAGACTGACCAGGACCTGTATGGTCCTCTGTTGATTCGGGGAAAAAAGCTTGTAATATCCTGATGACTCCAGTTGAACAGGGCCCCTGTGCCAGAGTGTGGCGAGGCCGATGACACCCCGCTCGTACAGGTCGAAGGGGAGCCTCTCATCTGAAAAAATCATTTCTGCACTCCTTTGTGGGTGCCCTTTTTTGCCGAATTTCCAGCCGATATCATGGAGGAGCCCGCCACATTCCAGGAGGAAACGACTCCTCTCATCCAGTTTATGCAGAGTTTGCAAGCTATCGAACAGCATGAGTGCCAGGTGGGTGACATGTTCCGAATGCCCTGTTCCCTCCGGGAAAATTTCTGCCACCTGGTGAACCGTCGCCCGGACTTCATCCTCTGAAATTGCCCTGATGGGTTGATACCCGGTTTTCTGAAGCGTGAGGATGACATGTTTAAGCTCGTCAAAAAACCCAGACTGGCGCAATAATGACCAGTAGCGCACAAACTGGCGATAAACGGCCTTTCGCTCTTTTTCCCGGTCATGTTGGAACATGGTAAAACCGGTCACTGTTTCAGGAGAGGGCCTCTGCAGATCAACGGGTTTTCTTTCCCGCGACCGTTCCCTTAACACAATCCGGGTGACATTGTCAATCCATACATCGCAGTCATGGAGGTCACCGAGGATCTGCTGTAACTTTGCGATCCGCCTCGTGTGTTTGCGAAGCCCGAGTCTGTACAGGGGAGCATACAATTCCATGGTATATCGGAGTTTTTTTGCGGCAATCCGCATTGCATGATGCTCTGCAACCGCTTCCGGGAATTGTACCCATGGCTCATAGGACAGCAGGTCTGCGATTACTGTCCCGAGATGATCTGCTGCCGTGGGAGGGATCCCACGCATCGATGGCATCCTGCACCGCTTCACGGGGGGAGACAATCTTGGGACTATTGCAACCCGGATCTCTTCAATAACATGCTGTTTTTCAAAATTTTTGAGTGATGAAATGACGTTCTTCTGGAGATTTGTCCTGCGGCTTCGGACACCGCTCAACAGGTAGCTGATGGCCCCCTCAAGTGGTGAGTCAGGAGTCGTTGGGAGAGATCCCGAGGATTTTTCCCGTCGGGCAACCTGCTTTCTATATTTTTTCAAAAAATCTATCTGGACATCCAAATCCCGGGCCTCTCCGAGCATCCCGGCGGTCCTTTTAATTTCTGAAGTCCATTTCTGGTATTTCTTTTCCGGGTAACAGTGGGCAAGAAGGGGGAGGGCGATGCGCAGACGCCTTGCTGCGACTCGCAACCTGTGGAGGTATTCGATATCCTCTGCCGCTTTAACCCCTTCGACTTCTTTTGAGAACGCCTCGAGCTTTGGAAGTATCTGTTGCGCAGCAAAAAGACATCTGGCATCAGTAACAAAGTTCTCTGCAACCGGGACGCACTCCGGGACGGGTTGTTTATCCGCAGCAGCCACTAATCTGGACCTGATATTCCGGGATGAAGACACCCCATCATCCGGGTGTTTGGTTGTCACGTCTGATAAGGAACAATATCCCTTATACTATATTAGGCTACCATCGTGAAGAGCAGAATTTTCACCCACGAACGTGAAACCCCGTTTGGTAAGTAGGAATCGGGAAGGAAACCATTTGGGCGTCAACCAAAAAAGACACCGATGAGAATACAGGATCTGCGACACTTACTCTCATCATGTCCTGATATACAAGTGCGAAGAGTACACAATGAACGTAACGTATTCGCTTTTTGTGTAAGGTTTTTTAATAAAGACTACTCATAGTAATTTTCAGCTCAGATCTTCAAGGTTTTTTCAAATAGCACACCGTTGACAGTGATAGCCGACTGGGTAATTGTCTTTGAGAATAAATAGTTCTACAAAAATCAGGAATTAAGGGTGGAATAGAGATCAATTATACGATTAAGTGTTTTCCAACCTTTATCAGTAATAATATAATCCCCGCGTTCATGTCGCTGAAGGATCATTCCTGTATCAGTGAGTTTTTTGATGTGGAATAACAGGTTTCCCCCACGGAGTCCGGTCATCTGTGAAAGTTCTGAAAAGGTTCGGGTCTGCCCTGTAAGGGATTTCAATATCTGGAACCGCTGGACATTAGCTACAGGCTCAAGGATATTTCTGACCAGGTCGTCATCAGATATAACGGCAGATATTGGATTTTCCTTATTTGAACGTTCATAAGTCCCAAGCGACTTGATGAGGTCAACCTGTTTTTCAAAGAGCCTGCTAACTTCCTGGAAACAGGTATCACAGCGTTCATACGGGCCTTTTTTTCTCATACCCTTCAACTGTTCCCGGAACGATACAACGAGATCTTCGCTTACCCGTTCATCTTTGATATGTTTCGCAGAGGCCTGTAAAAATTCCATGAATACTGAAAAACAACTTTCCTGCATTTTGCAATCAGGGACCATATTTTTCGATAATTCGGTATGTGCTGTATCGACATGGTGGTTCACGAAAAGGTTTGCATAATTGTTTTTCAGATCGCTTACTACAGCCTGGATGTTCTGTGTGTTCGCATTTTCGATAAAGCGTTTTAATTCGTTCCGAAGACCATTGATTTCGGTTTTTATTTCATTTAATTGAGATGCCGATGATGTACCTGCCATTCCCGCCTCGTTACTCTCATGGTACGTGGTTCAACAATATTACTGTAAAGGTCATGTAACTGTAGTAACTCTATTTAGTATATTTTTATGACGCTCAGGTATATATTACAAACCAGCCCAGTATGTATTGGTAAGAACCATGACAAACTCTGTAAAAGACCAGCTCCATGCACAAATTACTGGAGCACTCAAAGGCGCAAATTTTCCGATCAAGACCCCCGCGGACCTCATTGCAGCATTTCCAATGGGTGCAGACACAACCTGCCAGGTAGGCGATGTTAAGATGACGGCCGGAGACGCAGGAAAACTATTGACAGCCAGCGACTTCCCTTTCAAGAGTGCGGATAGTGTCGCTGACACAATTCTCTCTCGTGCAGGAATGTAATTCCGGGGATAATTATCCTCTCCTGCTATGGCAGGAATTATTTTTGATGAAAATTAAAGGATAGATTTATGCGAAGACGACCGCCTCTTTGGTGGCAGAGGGAGACCTTGAACGATTTTTCACCTATTAATTTTAAAAAAAATGATTGTCTGAAATCTTGATCAAATCATACCTGATCTGCGGAACTGGACCTGGTAGAATGAGTAGAGACCAAGTACCGCGAACTGATGAAAGTCGGCTGTAACGGCCGCAAGTACTGCATGCCCTGCCCATCTGGCGTAAATATCCCGTTGTGTTTCGAGGAGTACAACAACCTGTTCATGGTAGACAATCCAGATGGGGAAAAATTCATGTATGCTGCACGACTGTGCATCGCCGTTGCCCTCGGGAACCATGAGTTTTGCATCCCTGTGCATACAATGCGGACAGTGCATTAAAAAATGCCCCCAGCACATTGACATCCCGGTGGTACTCGAATCCGTTGTCGAAGAACTTGAAGGCCCAACTTCGAGCAGATAGTTACCATGGTAATGCAGCTTTTCAAACAGACGAAACAGCGGGAACGGTCCAATCCGGGATAGTGCCGAAAGGGAATTATTGCATCAAATCGAAAACTGTGCCAATGTATGTAGAACGAACGGGAGTATATCCCGCGTGACCGTTCGTGGAAGGGGGGGAGTTGCTTTTTCTTCCTTTTTGGGGAAATAGATGGACGATTCCACAAAATTTCAACCTAGAAAACTATATCTCCCATTTCCTTGGTCTGGATCCGGACTGCCATCTCTGCGGGCATTACAAAGATCTTACCATCTCCAATATGTCCGGTACATGCATGATCATGGATGGTGTCAATGATATCCTGGACCGACTCATCTTTCACAATAAGTTCAATCTTGACTTTTGGCATAAAATCGTTAATATGGGAACTTCCGTTAGTTTGCTGCTGGCCAACTTCATTCTCGACTCCCCGATACCAGATATCATAGTTAATCATCGACCTGTGGCCATGCCCTATCAGGGCTTTCCGGATGTCATTGAGCCTCTCCGGCCTTACATATGCCTCAATCTTTTTCATAATAGTTATAGAGTATTTAACAAATATATAGTTATTCAATTAAAATAATATGTTTTTTTACTCTATCCTTTTGGATGACCCTGCATACCGGATCTCCAGTAGTAGTTTACTTCCAGGTCCGTTCCTGTCAGATTGGATCCGTCTGGCCGTATATGCGCACCATTTCATCGACTACTATCAGTTTCCCTTGGAATAAAAGACCATCAAGCAGGTACCGTGGGATATTGCTCGACCTGTGACCAAGAAGACCTGCCATATGAGAAATATTCACAATTTATTATTAAAAATGAGATTCCAACAATCCTGACCGCGAAAAATGATGACCCTCCAGATTTTCGCATGTGTTATATGATACGAAAGGACCGATGGATGTTTTAACGCTACCCGGTCTGAAGATCACCTGAGGGATCCGTTGATTTTATCCGGTATTTCCCTAGCGGGACGTAAATTTCAAACCGGGCACCTACTCCATGATCACCAGTCTCACGGATGGAAAGGTTCGTGATAGACAATATTTCCCGCGTCAGAAACAGGCCGAATCCATTAATTTTACCGAATCCATGGTTAAAGATATTTTCCTTGTCCCGGGCCGGGATTCCAACACCATTATCTTCGTATAAGACCAGGAGCCCCTTTTCTGTTTCGTGTGTCATCAACCTTATTTCTGTCACGTGCTCCCCATGAACAAGGGAATTATGAACAAGGTTGCATAAGGCCTTTTCAAAAAGCGGGTCAACAAAAATCTCGAACGGTTGTACATCCATCACCTGTGTAAGGTGTAACACATCAAGGTGTGAGATGGCTAATTTGAAGGCAATAAGCAAGTTCTGCCAGCGGGCATTTTTTATACCAAGCTCCTGGTAGTCTCCGGTGAACTCTATCTGGGTGGATATTGTCCTTGCTGCTTTTTCGATTTTATCAGCCATGAGCCTTATCTCTGCCAATTCGGTCTTTTGCTTGGATAACTGAATGTAGCTGAATAAAATGGTCAGCTGATTCCGTATGTCATGACGGGTAATAGCACTCAGGAGCTGAAGCTTTTTTGATATTGTCACAAGACTAGCTTCATAATTCTTGTGATCGGTGATATCCCTCGCGATACAAAAGAACCCGGGTACCGAAGCATCACCGATGTTTGAAGGCTGGGCACTCACTTCAAAGGTATAGTTCCTGTCATCAGGACCTGTAATTTTAAGTTCAAATATGTGGGTCCCTGCATCATCCGGGACCTTTTCGAGCCCTGTTTTGAGTTGATTCCTGAAATTCTCCCGTGTCCCGGTTGTTGTAATGAACGACAGTGGTTGATTGACCAGTAGTCTGGCATGAAGGGTATCGGCAAAGTATCTCAGTTGCCGGTTATACGATAAGAGTGCCCCGTCCACACTGATCGAAAAAATGCAATCATTTGCATTATTTAACAGATTTGCATACCGCAGTTCACTTTCTGAAAGCCAGTCCCTGGACTGATCAAGGGAGGCCAGCATCAGGTTTACAGATTCCGCCAGGGATGTGATTTCGTCATTTCCTCTGGGGGTTACACGCTCTTTCAGATTTCCTTCTGCACCAATCTGTTGTACTTCCCGGTTCAGGCCGGTAACCCTCGAGATTACACTATATTCCAGCAGGATAAGGATCATCGCTTCAAAAATTATTCCTACAATTATAAGGGAGAGCAGGATGTAATTCAGGGATATCTGCCCATACTGGTGGATCGGTCTTGGGGATGCCACCTCGACGAAGTATGACGGTGCCCCTGTGATGTCCCGGAGAGTCTGATACCCGGCAATGGTCATTTCTGATAATGGTTTGATGATCATCTCACCATTTTCCAATGATGATACGACATTTCCAGCCAGTACCGAATCTGATCCCACCCGGTGGATCGTGACCTGGAGCCCGAGGACATTCGAAATTTCCTCCAGGGTCGTGGTATCGAGGTTACGACCAATGAAGACATATCCGGCAGGGTTCGTGCCGTTGGTGCCTGGTACGGGTCTGACTGCGATCAACATCGGACCTGATTCGAGGTTCAGGATGCCGGGATTCTTCCCCTCTTTCGTGGATACCGGAAGGGCCTCGACCTGGTTCAGAAGACTTCTGGGTGTCGGTTGTTGCTGCGAAGCTTCAAGGCTGAAATATTTGTGCGCGACGACATGTCCGTTTTGATCGAGGATGATAAGCACATTTATTTTCGTGCTCAAAAATTTTTCATCCGGGAACCTGGATTGGATAATCGAACTTTCCTGCGAGGCAAGGGTGGACCGGGTATCTTCCGACCCGGCCCATGTCTGTGCGACAGTATCGAGACGCCCGACCTGGTCTTTGATCACAATGAACGACCTGTTGACGTTGTCGACCATCGACTTTTTTTCGACATCCGAGAAACCCCCCATGACCTGGAATTGTGAAATGAGGAAAATAGCGATCAGGAGCCCGATAAATGTCACGGTTATTAGTATGAAGGATAAAACCTGGAGGGAATTTTTCCTCTTCTTTATCCTGTTCTTTGTATTCTTCTTCATAGGATCAGCGGGGTAGGGTCCCGGATATCACGATACTATCATTGGAATTTATAGTAATTAGATGATTCCAATAGAGAATATATGGTAATATAGTGTACATATATACTTAAATACATAATTTATTGTGTTAAGAGCTTCATACCGTATATCGGATAATTTTGGACAAAAAAATCAGGGATCGTTGTTATGACAGACAAAGGGACACATCCGGAACATGTTAAGATGAATACCAGGATCTTAACAATTGGCATCATCGCCGCTATCATTATTTGTGGGATTATTGTTGCCATGGTTTTTGTATTTCCATCTGGTCAAAAATCGTATGGGACATTGCCGTTAACCCTGAACATTTCAGGTTCAACAACAATCCAGCCGGTGTCTGAATTCCTTGCGAACGCTTACATGCAGGACCATACGGATGTTAAGGTGAAAGTGGAGGGCGGAGGATCGGGTGCAGGGGTGTCCAAAGCAGGGACGGGCCAGACCGATATCGGGTCGGCATCAAGAAATGTAAATGACGACGAGAAAAAAAAATACCCGGACCTCCAGACATACAAGATTGGCGGTAGTGCCGTGGCTGTCATTGTCAATCATGAAAACCCGGTGAATGAGGCTGATAAAAGTGAGCTGCAACGATTGTACGATGATCAATCTGAAGATCTTTCGAACCTTTCTCACCTCAAAAATATCGGTTTGGTGGTGCAGAGGTCAGATACTTCGGGGACTGAGGAGACGTTTGCCCAGTGGCTCAATCCCCGGTTTTCAAACCTGGATGCTGCAATGAACGTGTCAGATCACTCAGGGAATGTGACGATCGTTCCACTTTCAGTCGTTGGAAACGAGGGCGTAGTTCAGCTGGTGGCAAAGAATACTGATGCCATCGGCTTTGCGGACTTTGGTTTTGCAGAACGTGACCCCGGGGTAAAAATCCTGAAATTACGGGAAAATGCTTCAGATAAGGCGTTACCAGAAGATATTTCCAATGCAAGGGAACGTATCAGGCAGGAACTGAACCGTGGCGATCTGAATAATACCTACTATATATCCAGGCTCACCCGTCCACTCCTCTATATAACGAAAGGGCCTGCAACCTCCCTTGAAAATAATTTCATTAATTTCGCTAGGTCTACAGGGGCGGCAAAATTTTTCGATGATGTCGGATATTTCTCCGTCACTGAATTTGGTACTGCGTCATCATGATGGATATTCAGCCATTCCATTTCATATCAGTTAAAGAGGGATTTTGGTGACTTATTTTTTTTTATTCCATATGTAATAAGTAAATTATATAGATAATATATTTTATATAAACTGATATAGTTTTAAACCGGAATAATATATATACAAGAAACCAAGAATAATGTATGCCACACTATTCGGCAGAAGGAATTAACAGGCCATGTCTAATCCGGATGAAAGGAACAGGGAACCAGAAAAAAAAGAACTCAGGGCCGCAGAAGTCCACGCTGTACCAGTTTGAAAAGGCAGGACTTCGCAGTGAGGACCCTGTTTTAGAAGGACAATGGGCTGAAACGCACGAAAACAATCATGACTCTAAATTTGCAAACACAGCGTTTGAAAACGGGGAATGGTGGTTACGATTAAAAATGGACCACCCCCATAATGCAATTGAGCTGATAGAAACATACAAACGGATTACAGGGACCTCGCACTGTGATGTCACATATCAGCTAGATTTCAGTGATCCTGTAGTACAGAAAAAGCGCCTCTTACTGGCGTAATATACGCGGGGATCCTTTGCAGGATAATAACAATTGTTGGCAGTAAGAAGGAGTCCCGTGGTGGCAGGACGCCCAAATACAGTCTGAACACGTTGAATGAGAATTAAAATCTACATAATCTATATCGATAACAATAGTCTATTGTGAATAAAAATATATTACACGAACGATTACCTTACGCTGTGAACATTCTCTATACCTCCGTAGTTAATTTGTTAAAATATACCGGGGGAGCGATAGTGATCATAGGATTATTTATTGTACCGTTTTTGCTGATACCCAGGTTGAGCTCTTTTCCTCTGGCGCCCTTATTACCATTGGTTCTGGAACTTGTCATTGTAAATTGCATCATCCTGGGAGGGGTTGCCCTGATAGTACATGCAGAACTATTCAAACCGCGTACAAATGGTTAACAGGACGAAATGGTATGTCAGATTATCGGGGCTAAAGAGAGTACCGTAACTATTTTTACCATGATAACGAGGACGAAGAACACCTCAACCAGATTGATCCTGCCGATTCACTGGTTTCATCCATAGAATACCGTTGAAATTATCGTGGTGCGACGAAGGGTGATGATCGCAGTGATGACCAGATGACGACTGCAATTATATATTAATATATATTCTATATCGAAAAGATATATCTACAATTGTTTTCTATCATCAATAGAATGAGTCCATTTGAAACATTGCCTAACACCCCGGTTGTTAATGGTAAATCAGCCATGTTTCCTTTGAATACCCAGAAGGAAAAACCCATCAAATGGTCGGAAGCACGCCGGGCAGCGATTCTTCGGGATAATTCCTGCCGTATGTGTTCTTCAGGCGACCTGCTCACAGTCCACCATTTCTGGCCCCGTGGCACTGGCGGGGGTAATGAACTTGACAACCTGGTCACCTTATGTGAAAAATGTCACCAGAACATCTGCTCATCGTGTTCACGGGATAAAACAGCAAGAGTGCCGGGTTGGGCACATTCAGAACACCACATAAAACAGGAAAAAGTTCATATCTCCCTTGGAGAGATCTTCAATACTCCTGTAAAACGACCTGATGGGAGAAAGGTCCTGGCCATTCCATGGATGGACTTCATGAATATACCTTCACGAAAAATGGCCTTACCCTGGGAATGCGGGAAAGAAGTTATCCTGGCCGGGGGACAAGAACTAAGTGAGGAATACCAATGAAAATTTTAATCGCGTGTTATTCGTGGAAGGGGCATACCCGGACTGTTGCACAGGCATTGGCAAAGAAACTGGGTGCATCACTTGTTGATATTGAACCGCAGGGAAGCACAAGTCCGGTTTCAGGAGGAATAAAGGCATTGCTTGGGCTGAAAGGAAACATCAGGTCAGTCGGGCCTGATACGAAAGATTTTGACCACCTTGTTATTGCGACACCGGTGTGGTCGCACAACATTCCACCCTATACAAGGCAATACCTGTCCGAACTTTCCAACAGTCCGGGTAAAAAATTTTCCGTTCTCATAGAAATGGGCGGTTCCGGGGCTGAACGTGTCACTGCAATCATAAGAAAGATGATGGAAGCAAAAGGAATGGAATTTGTTGCATCTGCGGTCACGCTCGAAAAGGAAGTGGATGCAAACCAATTCGATACAAAACTTACGGAATTTGCGGAAAAGATCCAGTCTTGACATAAAAGCCTTTGAGGTTGGGAATTCAGATGGGTCGTATTCCATGCACATTCCCTGGCATAATGATTTTCCTTCGGTATAGCGTGGGAAAAAGAACGAATACATACTCTGGACTCGCTGTGATTTCATCTTACCTATGATGTTATAAGAATATGGAGGCTCTTTATTGGATAATGGCATTCTGAAATGTGACCTGCACGTACATTCCAACCATTCCAGTGATGCTACGATTGAGGTCCGGGATATTGTCAACTTGTGGGAAAAGAGAGGGATCCTGTCGATGGTATGCGATCATGATAGCATCCATGGCTCCTTCGAGGTGTACAGGGAGATCAGGAAGATGGATCGGGATATCCCCATGATTCTTGCTGAGGAAGTCCTGACGTCCGAAGGAGATATCATCGGACTTTTTCTTACCGAGCAAATCCTCCCGTCTCTCACGGCTGCCGAGACAATTGACCAGATCCACGGGCAGGGTGCCATCTCAATAGTTCCCCATCCCTTCTCTACTCTCCGCTCTACCGCGATTGGGGCGACAGTCCTCGATTCAATCATTGGACAAGTCGATATTATCGAAGGGTATAACGGGAAGATGATGAAAGCCGGGGAGAACCAGATGGCCAGTGAGTATGCAACAATTCACAAAAAACCAATCTCTGTCGGTTCCGATGCGCATTCACCACCGGAACTCGGGGGATGTTTCATGACGATACATCGGTTCGACGGTCCCGGGGAATTCCTTAAATGCATGGAAAAACCCTCCTTGGATCCAGTGAAGAAGATATAAGGTATTTTCTGTCCTTCTACTGATTGAACGACAAAGTGGTGTCCTTCTCTTTGGGTGTTGTGAAAAGGCCGACAACAACAATCGTGATTCCGATAACGATAATTCCCACACCGTAATGGTGAAGCACATCGATAGTATGCGGATTGCCCAATAATATCCATAACAACGTACCGGAAGAAGTTGAAAAATGCGGGTTCGTGAGATCGGAAGGATCAGCCGAAAATAAGGTCCATCCCGGAACTATCAGGACTAACCCAAAAAAAGTTACCATAGGTCTCAATCGATCACACCTCCGCCATCAGGTATCCCCTGGTTTTCCTGGCACATCGGTAAATCAGTTCGGACCTAACTTCTGAACCGTTTAGAAGAGACCGAAATACTTCGTTTGAAAGGGTGGAAATGATAGACCTGGTTATTTGGAGGTCGATCATCACCTGTCTGACGCTTGTAGTATCGAGCTCATCACCCAAAGTCCTGCCATTCCGGATACCATTGGAGGCTCTCCCCGGTGTGGGGCCAATAGTCATCATGCGACCTGCCGGACTCCCGCTGACAAAACCATCGCCCCGGGTCACTGCTGCAATACGGTTCCCGGGGATTTCGGAAAGCCCTGGAAGAATCCACCTCCCCAATTTACACCTTCCCTTTTAGAGACTGGATGATCCGCAATGCATCCCGGCATTGGGGGTCGATACGTAATACATTGTGAAAGGCATCAAGTGCTTCACTGTACCGCTGAATTTTTGAGAGAAGGAACCCTTTGTAGACCAGGGCCTCGATAAAATTGTCATCAAGGGACAGTGCAGTTTCACACGCATTTATCGCCTCCTGGTAACGCTTCAGCATGGCAAGTGTTTTTCCCCGACGCAGCCAGACCCGCGAAACTCCGGTTTTAAGATGAAGGGATTGGAGATATGATTGCTCTGCGTCCTGGTAATGCCCGAGCATCATGTACAGATCTCCACGTTCCGCGAGAATACCTGCATCATCTGGGTTAATGCCAAGAGATATACTGAATGCTGCATCGGCTGCTTCGTACCTGCCTGTTTTCATGAGCATTTTTCCCTTCATTCCCCATATCATTGCATTATTTGGATCTTTCTGCAACTTCCTTTCACAAACGATAGACGCCTCCGAAAACATACTTGTCTTTTCGTAGGTTTCTACAAGGGCAACAAATGGACCCATGTCTGCAGGATTTCGCGCTATCATCATCTCAAGCATTTCGATAGCCGCGCCATATTCTCCGTTTTCAAAGAGTTCAATTGCTGAATCGACCGATGACTCTGGATCCGGCCGGACATCCTCTTTATTGACACCGAACGCAGGATCGTACATTCCCACCCTGTCCGATCCAGGACCTTTAAGATACGTGCTTTCAGAATCATCCCGCCTCATGGCAAATCTCCGGGACCACGTGATATGATTACTACTCCGTCCTGGTGCAATTGAATATCAAGCATCCCTACCAAAAATATGGGTTTCCTGGTATCTGTGTACCGGTTCGGGAAATGATTCAACATTCGAAGTGATTCAAAGAAACGGCCAGAACCGCAGATTAGGTCTCCCCGAATCGACCAGGGTCCGGGTATCGCTGGAGATGCTGCCACTGCATTATCTTTGATATTCATTGAGCCTTCCGAATCACTGGTCTGAATTGATTTAAATATTTCTGAAAACCACCATTCCTGCCTTTTTATGAGATATGATGCTCGTCTCGAACATCTATCTGAAAATATCATGGTCTGTTCCCCTGGTAATCATCATCTGCCGTATAGTGAGATCTACCTGCGGGTTTATTTATTTATCTAATAGT
>CAIJED010000351.1 GCA_903819595.1 uncultured Methanomicrobiales archaeon
GAACTCACCTTCTCAAGCAACAACAGCCTCACTGGAAACTGGATAACGAGAAATGATAATTACGGCCTTTGGCTCTGGCATTCCACAAAGAACACCATTTACAACAATTATTTCAACAACACGAACAACTCTTATGTCTCAACAGACAGCACCGGCAACACCTGGAGCACCACACCCATACCCGGCACAAATATCGCCGGCGGTCCGTATATCGGCGGGAACTTCTGGGCAACCCCTTCAGGGACCGGCTGGTCCGAGACCCATCCGGACACCGGTCACGGTTTCACGCTCCCGTATGACCTGACGGGTAACGGGCTGAATATTGACCAGCACCCGCTGACCCTAAACCCCCCGGCCCCGATACCACCCCCATCACCAGGTCATTATGTCCGCTCATCCGTCTATACGGATATTATCTATCCGCCGTTCCCTCCAATTACCCTGCCATACGATTCAACGTTTACCAACAATACAATCCCGTCGGACATGGCGTCATGCCACTCGTACCAGGTCACGCTGACCGTGAAAAACACGGGGACGAGTGACTGGACATCAAAGGACGGTGTCGCGATGCTCTCGACATCCGGGAACGGCTTCACGTTCGATCCGGTCAGAAGCCCGGTCCCCGTGGGTATCGTCGTCCATCCCGGCGGGTCATGGAACTTCCCCGTGACGATCACCGTGCCATGCCCGATGAAGAGCGGTTCCTATACCCTCCGGTTCCAGCTCTTCTACACGCTCCAGATGAAAACCGGGCCGAAAGAAATTCAGTTTGGCAATTCCCTGACGTCTAACGTGACGGTTGGGACACCTTCGGCCACCGTCGCATCATCGGGGGAAAAGACGGGGGTAAAAACCCTTGTACCGTTCTCCGCATCCAGGGGCGTTGCACCTGCGTCAACATCCGGGCAGTCGATCACCACGATTCCGGGCCCCGGCGTCAACCGGTCGGCAACTGCCTCATTATCACCGGTAGTGACGGCCACTGTTCCCGGGATGAGCAGGGACTTTCTTGCGATAACGGGTATCCGTAATTTCAATGCATTAACTGCCCTGCTGTGGGTTGATCTGACTGAGGTCTGAATAATATTATCCTTTTTATTGATGGCAAATCACGGCTGTGCAGTCCTGAAAGTTTACAGTCCTGAAGATATTTCCTAATTCAAACGTTTGGCTGACAACACCCTCAACAACGAAGTGGAGTGGAAGAAGATTCAGTGAATAATACGCCAGAAGGAGAAACAGGAATTTTCCGGTATGGCAACGAAGATCCAACACCTGACCCGGAGACGAGTGAACCAACTCTGGAGACCATATCCGGATACCGGAATAATTCCGATAATCGGACAACAGATGGATCGGCCGGAGAAATCGACAATGGGTCTTCCGGTTTACATGGTATACCTCATTCTAAAAAGCGGAGTAAAAACGGATAGTATTTCGGGACCCGGACGCTCGTTGACCTGCAAATTGAAAATAAATATGCCATAAAACCGGTACCTTCACAGGAGAGTCACCCATTTATTGGAAAAAAGTTACGGGTATCAAATAGAAATTTACCCGGGAATTATACCTGCTCTCTGACATCATGCCAGAATTTTCAAAAACCAACAGGTTTTCAATTCTCTATGAGGATTTCATTAGATTTTCCTCCGGTTCCGGTACAGCACAAGAGTTCCCGCAATTCCAAGGCTAATGAGTGGAATAAGAGGGGAAGGGGGGAGCCCATCAGGATTAAGTGCGTCGGCTTTTTTTCGATAATCTGAAGATTCCTTCATCTCTTTCAGAGCTACATCATCCTTTCCCTCAAGGTAGTGCAGGTCTGACTTGGAGAGCAGGATCTTTGACATCTGATCGTTCTCCTCATATCCGCCAGGCTTATCAATTTCGAGGTTCGTCTGAGCCATATTCAAATAATTATCAGCGTCGGCTCTCCGTTGTTCGGGAGTAATATTACCGAATTTTTTGCCCCCCTCACTCAACTTGATCTCTACCTGGCCGACCGCAGCCAGGGATGCATAATCTTTATGGTTCGTAATCCCCACGGCAAACATGTACTGCACGAATGCCATTTCGTAATCCTCATTTCCATAAGCCGTATACCCCTTCATCATATAATTATTATATTCCTTCATCTTCTCCGGGCTAAATTGCCTGACCGTGGAACTGCCAGACTGTTGAGATGCGGCGAGGACCGGATAACAGACAAGAAAGGCCATTATTACCAACAGGGAAAGGGAAATGATGAGATGTCGGCTCATATTTACTCATGCCTCTGAATAGTAACAATTAGTGTTCTCCTATTTATTGGTAATTGTCTGGTTCCAGAAGGAGCGATGATAGGTGGTTCAGCTCTGATATTTTGCATTTGCAGGACCGCAGTGCGATATCTCACGTGAAAAAAAACTCACGCTGCGTGACACAGGTGAGAAACAGGGTGTTGTACTACACTGAAATGATGTAATCTTGCTACATTTCCCGGGCGGAATACTTATATAAAGATGAGCACCATCACCCTTACGTATGTATTGCCCCCAGTGTGGGAAATCCATCCCGGACGACTCAAAATTCTGCCACGTATGCGGAGCAAAAACTATCCTGGAATCCCCGGCCGGGCAACCTATCACCCCACCACTGGCTGATTCCCATATATCCGATAAAAATCCTCCCACTACACAGGGAGAAGTAGTGATAGCTCCGGAAACGGGAGGAAATGTCCCTCCCCCTCCGTCAGCCCACAAATTTCCTCCTTATCCATTCGTGTCCATCATCATCTGGGCCGCAACTGTCCTTATTGGGACCGGGGCTGTTGCATGGTGGACGATAGGGTGGAGTATCCTCTCTCCCCTCCTCTGGGTCACCGCGGGACTGCTCATTCTTTCCGCTCTTGTTGACGGAATACCCAGGAGGATCCTGGGATTTCTGGCCCTCCTGTGCTCGCTTGGGATCCTGTATAGGGTTGTGATATCGGCAATCGCCCAAAAAACAACATATTGGGGGAATATCTCCTTTTATGGCTGGGAGGTGGATACTCCGTTCCTCGTCGTATCGGTGGCTGGAATTATTGTCCTGCTGGTGCTGAGTTGTACGAGACTTTTTGGCAAAAGGGGCTCGCTTTTCCGGAAATATTCATCTGATGCAGAGGGGTCATCCCCCCGGACACCTGGAAAATTGCAGGCAAAGATCCTGGTTACCAGTGTCATTGCCATCGTACTGGCTGGTATCATCATGGGGTATCCACTCTATTCTCTTTTTACGTTGTCTGAGAAGTCTGGAGTCGGTGGAGACCTGCCTGGCGTGAACGGTAACTTTCCTCAGGAGACTTATCCTGCGACCATGGTCCCGACACTTTCTCCCGGGAACAATCCCTCCGGGTCCATCCCTGCCATACCGACAAGGACTCCGATAAACACCATGACGCAAAGCACCTCACCTCCTTCTGCATTGTTCTCTCAATCAGCATCGTCTGGAAATGCACCTCTGACCGTTAATTTCAAGGATGAATCTACCGGATTCCCCACTACCTGGTCCTGGGACTTTGGCGATGGAAATTCTGCATCCATTCAAAACCCGGTTCACACCTATGCGACGGCAGGCACCTATTCAGTCCGGCTCTCAGTGACCGGTCCCGGGGGCAGAAGCACGAGTTATCCGCAACAGACCACGGTATACAGTACTACTCCCACCAGTGTTGTGGCCTCGTTCAGCGCCACCCCATCAACCGGGGTGGTTCCCCTTGCGGTGACGTTTACTGACCAGTCGTCAGGGTCTCCGGCAACCTGGAACTGGGATTTCGGGGACGGGGGGACCTCTACTTTGAGGAGCCCGGCCCACACCTATATGACCCCCGGCCAGTATACTGCCCGGTTGACTGTCCGCTCCGGTTCCGGATTAAGCAGCATCGCAATCACACCGATCATGGTCAGTGCAGCGGTCACAACCGCGGTGACAACAACGGTACCTACACCTGTGCATACCATTGATGATATATCAGGGAAAATCAGCCCGATCAAAGCGAGCTTTACGTATACTCCGGATCTCGGACCGTTACCCCTTCTGGTCAGGTTCCAGGATACCTCAACCGGTTCTCCTACGGCATGGCTCTGGGATTTCGGGGATGGGAGTACGTCGAGCCTGAAAAACCCAGTTCATACCTATACTAAACCGGGTGATTTTCACATCCGCCTGTCTGTTACCAGTGCAACAGGGAGCAGTCAGGCTGATCTGGGGCCGGTCTCGGCATTTTATCAGTTATAATTTCTCCCCTTTTTTTTACAAGGTGCATGACCGGGCTATCCATCAGGTCTCAATATGGGATCCATTTTAATGAACCCATTTTTTTGAATCCTAACTTGACGGTATTATCCATTCACCGTTACACCCGATTGTCCAAATGAAAAAAATACCCGCGAATACTTAAGGGGTAGGGGGCCTCAAGAGTATCGACCTAAGTTAGAACATACTTTCCCCCTTCAACGCAACCTGATATTATTGCGATACGAGGCTGGAATCTGTCTTGCCTTGCCAAAAAGAAGGTGATGATCGGTGCGAACCCCGAGAAGGGGGTTGCCTGTCACCGGGAATCGGGTTACTTTCCCTTACCTTATCACCTCCCGGAGCCACGTCCTTTTAAGATAATTGAGTCTTATGGGGAATATATGCAGGATTTATGCCAAGATTTGCTATCTCAAGCACCTCCTCCCAGAGTACCAGTGTCTCCACGCATCCATCTTTGAGGATGATAACTCCCATAGAAATGATACCGGATTTATCTGCCATCTCAAGCCCTTTCTTGACCTCAGATATACATCCTACGCCGATGGCAGCCCTGGGACGGTACTTTATCGCTAGACGCTTGATGAATGATGAACCCGGAACAGAGAAAACACGGTATCCCATACATTCAAAGACGGCAAGCCAGTAATCTATGCTGCACAACCCGCAGTGACAGCATTTCAGGCCTTCCGATGTTAGATGAGCAGGGCATTGTGCCGACCGGAGGCATTGTGGGAGAAATATTGCCCGTTCACTGACTGGAATCGCCTCAAACGCTTCCCTATTCAAGGTATTATGGAGCTGGATGAAGAAGATATGAATCTGGTTATCCTCGAATCCGAATATCCGGAAAAGAACTCGGACAAGTCCATAGACAAGAACCATCCCTGCTTTTAAAAATGACGGGAAATACATTTTCCGCTCATGGATAGAAAGCCAGGCAAGAACAACCAACAGCATCGTAAAGCAGAAAATACATGCAAGGACGATTAGGGTGATCTCACCGATGATGTAGATGAACCGGCTGAAGAGAGACAGATACAGTGACATTTATAAAAGAAGATCCCTGTGTGTTTATATAATCCTTACGTTTTCTCTCAATCTGAACACAGTCAAGAAGTGGCCTCATATTCCTGATGAGTGATAATCGCCGCTATCTGCGAAAAGGGGATGTGTTCAAGGAACTAGGCCAGATCACAGGATCTGACCGTTGTTACGAAGTACGGAAAGGTAACCGCGAAGAAACCTTATCTCGGAATAAAATAATTTGGTAGATTACAGGAAAGAGATTCAGAGGACTATGTATTATTTTTTATATCTTTGCCTTGTTGAATGCATCTTCTGGCTTATACTGTTTTATTTTGCTCGTCTCCCCGGGTTCAGACGTGAAATGCTATTCACCAGCCTTATCGGACTGGTAAGTGGATGGTTCTCACCTTTGTATATCGGAATCTATTGGAATCCCACCATATTTTATTATATCCGAGTTTTCGGCATCGCATTTGATATTGAAACATTCATCTTCGGTTTTTCCTTCTTTGGGGTGGCCGCTGGGATAACTTCCCAATTCTTTGGGAGAAATATTATCCCAAACCAATCTAGAAGGTATCTCTCTTATTTGCCAATCCTTATTTTTTATCCCTTTGTGATATTATTCGTTGGCGTGTTTCTTGCTCCACGTTATGCGGGAATAATCACGGACCTCACGTTTGGGATCATTCTAGGAACCATTTTTACTGTCAGGAAGGATCTGTCATATGTAGCTCTTACAGGTGGTGCAATATTTGCGATTCAGTACTGTATTTTACTCGGTATGGGCTTTCTGGTATTCCCCAATTTTTTTCAGTCGTGGAATCAATCTGAATTATGTGGGATTTTTCTCTGCAATTTACCTATTGAAGAGATCATCTTTGCGTTTCTCTACGGGGCAATGGGCGCCGTTGCTTACAAATTCATTTTTAGCTACCGCATTTGAAAAAGGGTGTAATCAGATAATTACCCTGATACGCAGAATCGCCACGTCGATATCAGGGAGTCTGTCTTCATCTCATCTCATAAGGGTACTGCATCCTGTATCACGGAATGGCGTATCTGCTCTTTTAATCCATGAACCGATGCGACATCGAGATCACAGCCGAGAAGTTCAGTCAGTTCCCTTGGAATGCCGCATGGGTAAGAAGAGATGTGCCGGGAGAGAATTCCACGAGGAAATCTATGTCACTGCCATCGTGGGTTTCGTTCCGGGCAACGGATCCAAAAATGCGGATGTCTTTGATCCTGAACCGGGATGCCAGTACGATGATCTCATCCCGTTTTGTCCTGACCCGTTTGTAAAGATCCATGGATCGTTTCCTTTTACCAGTTAGGTACATCCTTTGAATTATTGTAACTATTCAGGGTGACTTGTGAGCGGCTGATGGCATAAATGGCGATCTCTCAAAGGCTCCCACTATCGAGGACATGACGGGGAGGTTATGCTTCCTGACAGTTGAGATGTACCCTCTGACCCTGCAGAAGTTTGTAGCACCTTCCTCACTTCTAAACGTACCGGATATTTTTTGTTGCAATTTTATCATCCGCAGATCGCGCTCAGCCAAATTGTTGGTAAAGGGGATGGTGAAATCGTTCATGAACCTCAAAATCTCCGTCCGACATTTCTGGCATCTGTCGAGGAGATTCTTCGCTTTAGACTGCTTCTTTCTACCTCTTTTTGCAATAGGTTCCAGCTGAGGGAGTACGGGATTTTCCAGGATACCTATTTCGAGAATTCTCGAATATCGCTCTTCAAAGTCAGTTTTCAGCTGCTGGTCAAGAGAACTCGATACCTGCCGTGTAGTATCTACAGCCTCCTTAATCTCATAAATGAGATCATGTAGTTGATCACACCATTTTTGACCATAGTTATCAGATATCCCCTTCAATTCACGGATTATATGTGCGTTGCAGATAGCATGTAAAGATAGATAGTTGAAATATGGCGACCAGAAATCGTGTACCATGACACCTTTGAACTTCGGGAGGATTTGCATTGCATCTGTCGCCTTTGAACCTCGTTTGCGATGGTGGGCGTAAATTGTCAGAAGCTCTGTACTCACGACATGAAGCCATTGCCGGATTCCAACAACTCGCAATCCCGTCTCATCCACATTAAGTACTTGTGCTCCTACCAGGAGTTCTCGTATCCTTTCTTCAACCCCTTTCAGGTTCTGGGAGCATTCTGATACTGCTTTTACCAATGTTGCCTTGCTCAAGGAACGTCCAAACAGATCATTGAAGAGTTCACTGACTCTGTCGTATGGAAGCAGTTGGAAAATACAAAGATAGACCATCAGTGCTTTCAGATACTGCCCATACTGCATCGGGTACTGCACATTGGGGGGAAATTCAGCACGATTGTTCCGACCACAGTGTGGACACCGTTTGGTCTCCACACGGTGCTCAATAACGATGATCTTTGGTGGAGGAATATCGTGCACCTGGCGACATTCTACGTTTATAGGATTTTCCAATTCCAACGAAGATCCACACCCTTCACAGATGGGGAGTGCGTGAACAATAATCTCATCCGGCACATCCACCTTTGTGAGTGTGTGACCTTTGTGCCCTTTCTGGCCACCAGGAGATCTCTCCCCTTTCTTCCTCGGACTTTGTGGACGTTTGTAGATATCTGTCGAGGGTGGTTTGCTGCTATTCCGGCTATTCTGTTTCTGTCGAGCTTCTAATTCAGCTATTCGGGCTTCAAGTTGAGATATTCGAGTTTCAAGCTGAGATATTTGGGTTTCATATGTCTCGATGTGCGTAATTATTATTTTAGGATTTGCTTGACACAGAGTCAGGATTTCTTCATGCTTCAGAGACATTTCGCTTAAATAATAGATAATCTCTCATTATATAAAGATCTGGCGGTATATAGACCTTAATTTTTATATTGGGCCTCATAAATGAGTTAGATAAAAATTATGGATTTATGGCTGAACAGTTACAAAAAAACAAAAGAACGTTGACATTGAAGCAAGAAACTCAAATTTCGAAGGCGATGCATGGATCTATTCCGGAATCAAGCGAGATA
>CAIJED010000352.1 GCA_903819595.1 uncultured Methanomicrobiales archaeon
AGACCGTCTCAATCTTCTTCCTTTCCATGCTTTCCTGTTACTAACCAAGCAGGATAAAGGTACGGGATATGCATAGTGAAAGTGATAGAAAAGGAAGGTACCCGTTCATGAGAAGGACGTGAATGGGTGGATTCCGCGGGGCGGTCCGTTCCTTTCGGCGAGGGGTTCCAAGGGACCGGGAGAACTCGCAGGATTGAATTGCGACGATGGAGAACCAGATTGTCCTTACTTTTTACGATTGTCCAAATCAATCGTTATATTAATGAAAAAACACTCAGCCCGCTCCTGTAAGTCCAAGCTCAAGGAGCACTGCCTCACCAAATTCCTTTGTACCGGCAGATCCACCAAGGTCCCGGGTCTTTACCCCCTTTGAAAACACCGTCTGAATCGCACATTCGATCGCATCCGACCCAGGATTATCCCCGGCATGCCGGAGCAGGAGCGCTGCACTCCGCAACGCTGCGACAGGATTCGCTACATTCCGACCCGCAATATCAGGAGCACTTCCGTGGACAGGTTCAAAAAATGCATGGCGTTCCCCGATGTTGGCACTAGGCAGCATACCAAGGCCACCGACGAGATACGCAGCAACATCCGACAGGATGTCCCCGAACATGTTTGTCGTCACGATAACATGGTACGATGCCGGGTGGAGGAGCACATCCAGGCACAACGCATCAATGAGCCGGTCATTGCAATTCACCCCGGCAACCGACGCTTCGTGGAGGCATATGTCCCTGAAGAATACGTCCGATTTCATTACGTTGGCTTTGTGGCCGATGGTCAGGGTCCTGTTCCCCGCAAGGTTGCAGGCAAACCGGGCGATACGTTCACATTCATGGCGGGTCAGGAGCCGGAGCGTCGTCGCCCTGTCCACCCCCACCTCTTCGATCCCAGAGTAAAGACCTTCGATGTTCTCCCGCACAATGGTAATGTCAAACCCGTTGCCCTTCACCGGACGAACATTGGCAAAGAGGTCGAGATCTTTTCGTATCCGGAGCAGCACGCTGCGGTAATCGGGAGCAGAAGGTGTTGTTATCGCACCAAACAGGATGGCATCTGCCGATTTGAGCAATTCAAAGTCATCATCTCCCATCGCCTCGCCCGTCCGCTCCCACCGCTCGTACCCGACTTCCACCGGGAATAATTCATACTCGGGGTGGAGCAGGGATAGCACATCCCTTGCAACGGGTATTACTTCCTTCCCGATGCCATCCCCGCATACGATTGCAACACTTCTGACGTTCGCCATTATTTCACTCTCCATCCGTTGACGAGGCCATCGATGGCCTTGAGAATATCACGCGGCGTTGCACCCCAGTGGACGACCGCCCCGAATTTTCCATTATACCTTCCAATCCCACCCCGGTCCTTCTGGCAGCACCGGGTGATGAATGGTTCTTCTGCGACGGTCCCGATGGGACAGATGTCGATCAGGGTAAAATCATCCCCGTAACATTCCCTGTATATTCCGGAACTGGCCATGCAGCCTGCTACCGTTTCACCACCAACCATTTGGTCTGCATCGAGAGTCCTCGGGAAACCTGCTGCCCTGCAGGGGTGGACATCGGCACCGGTCTGCAAAATATCGGTGATATGGTGCACGAACCTGATATCAAGTTCCCCGAACAGCCCGATCCCCTCCAGTTCCTTTACCCGGTCTGACAGGACGGGGAGCGGGGGCTTCACGTCGTAGACATGAACGGTCAGCAGTGTTGCAGGGTCAGGGTCGAGCACGAATGTCACGTGTTCGTCGTGCCCGGAAAAGATAGTGCAGCGTCGGCTGGATTCCATTGCAAGCCGGATGAGCCCGGCCCGGTCAGTGATATTAACCCGTTCCGGGTACCAGGAGACCTCAGCTGCGGATGCTATCACTTCCTCGGCGGTCACCTTCCTCATCAGTCCTTTTTCGGCGGGATCGGCTGACACCCGAACAATCTCATGCCCCGTACCGGTCTTATGCACAAGGTACTGCGAGAGAAAATACACACGTTTCCCGCACGGTTCCGTATCTGCATAGCCGATTTCCTTACACTCGCGGGGAAATATCATGGCTTTTTTGACCTCCAGTGGTGTACGAGCCCACCTGCACGAAGGAGCTCCTGCATCCTTGCCGACAGGGGCCGGACCGGTACCCGGGTTCCCCCGCATGTGACCGTCCATTCATCCAGGTCTACTACCACATGATCGCCGCTGGTACAATGACAATCTCCTTCTACGACCGGAAGGCCGATATTGATCGCATTCCGAAAAAATATCCGGGAGAAGGAAGGCGCGACGATGGCGACGAGCCCGGCCTCCTTCAGGGCAACCGCTGCCTGCTCACGTGAAGAACCGCACCCGAAGTTGTTGCCCGCCACAATGACCGCCCCCCGGAGCCGGCTGCCAAGCGACGGGTCAAGGTCTTCAAATACGTGTTCTACCCAGATCTTCCGGTCCTTTGTCCTGAGATACCTGCCGGCGATAATCACATCGGTATCGATATCCGCCCCAAGGCAGACCGCATCCCCCTCGAGCTTCATGGTACCAGCTCCGGGACGGTCAGGACTCCGGCCAGGGCGCTGGCTGCAGCGGTTGCCACCGATGCAAGGTAGATGCTGCCGCCAATCCCCATCCGATTCGTAAAATTACGGTTTGCCGTCGAAAGGCAGACCTCCCCTTCACTAATTACCCCCATATGCGCCCCCAGGCAGGGGCCACAACCAGGTGTACCGATCGTGCAGCCGGCGGCAATGATGGACGAGAGGACCCCCGTATCAGCCGCTTTCCGGAGGACTTCGGCCGAGGACGGGACCACAATTGTCCTCACCTTCACCTTCTTACCCTTAACGATGGATGAGAACCGTTGCAGGTCTTCGAAACGTCCGTTTGTGCAGGTACCGACAAATACCTGGTCAAGCTGCAGGCCTTCAAGCGATGACACCGGCTTGACCGTATCGACACGGGGAGGAACCGCGACCACGGGTTCAAGGTCTCCGATATCAATCCGGACCTCGCCAACATACGTGCAGGGCTCTGGCACCTGGTTTTCTACCCGGTGGCCGAACCGGAGGAGGTATTCCCGTGTCACGTCATCGGCGTAAAAGAGACCGGTTTTTGCCCCTGCTTCCGTGGCAAGGTTCGCAATGGTCAGACGCCCCTCCATTGAGAGCAATTTCGTCCCTTCCCCGATGTATTCCAGGGCCTTGTAGGACGCACCGTCCATCCCGAGCTTAGAAATTACCGCAAGAGCCAGGTCTTTTGCTTCAGCTGCGCCATTAAATGACCCGGAAAGACGGACTGCAATAGTTTCAGGAACACGGAACCAGGTTTCACCCGATGCCCAGACAGCCGCCATATCAGTTGCCCCTACACCGGTTGCAAATGCACCGAACGCCCCGAGTGTGCAGCTATGCGAGTCTGCCCCGACTACGACCTCACCGGGAAGTACTTCCCCTTCTCCCATGAGCTGGTGACAGACCCCACCCCCGATATCCGAGAAATGGATACCATGGGACCTGGCAAACACTCTAAGCTCTCTCTGGAGCATCGCGGTAGTACTGTTGTTTGCCGGGACGATGTGGTCGAAGAGGATGTACAGCCGTTCCGGGTGTGCCGGTCCCGGACACCCCATCTCCTTCCAGGCCTCGAGCGTGAGTACCCCTGTCCCATCATGCACATAGGCCCGGTCAACGTTTGCATCGACATAGTCCCCGGCTCCTGCACCAAGGACCCGTTCGGAGAGCGTGCTCATCCAAATCACCCCTCAATGTTGATACTTTTTATAAGTTCAAGAAGACGTTCGGGCGTGACGACTAATTTATGCTCGCCTTCAGTTTTTACGCGTTCAAGGACCCGGCAAATCTGTTCCCTGGAAAGATGGAACCCAAGTGCAGATGCCACATATTCGAGTGCTTTTGACCCTGAATGTTTCCCGAGGATAAATTTTCGCTCGCCACCGACCATTTCAGGGGAGAAATATTCATACGTTTCAGGGTCCTGGAGAATCGCTGCAATATGGATCCCGCTCTCGTGTGAAAATGCATGGGCACCAACAACAGGCTGGGTCCTTGCTACGGGAATATTAGACGCCTTTTCAACGAGTTTTGAGAGGTGCTGGAGGTGCACAAGGTCATACCGTTCAACCCCGGCTTTCATGCGGAGTGCCACCAGCACAGACTCAAGAGGTGCATTACCCGCCCGTTCGCCAATACCGTTCACCGTTGTATGGAGCTGAAATGCACCAGCCTCTGCCGCAGTAATCGTGTTCGCCGCGGCGAAACCCATGTCATTATGGCAGTGTGCACAGACCGGGACCCGGACTGTTGATACGAGGTCCCCCATGACCTCGAACATCTCAAGCGGTGTCAGGCAACCGACCGTGTCCGCAAAAGAGAGGAGTTGGGCACCGTGGTCTTCACCCTGCAAAAATACTTCCTTTAAGAAACCACGGTCTGTCCTTGATGCGTCCTCGGCGGCAAACCTGACGGCAATCCCATGGTCGTGGACGTATTCAACAATTTCAAGTGCTGCCTGGAGCACCACTTCCCTTGGTTTTTTGTATTTATGCCTGATATGAAGATCAGAGGTCGCAATAAAAATGCTGACAAGGTCGACACCACAATCAATCGCACAATCGGCATCCTCTTTCCGTGCCCGTGCCAGGCAGCAGACCCGTGCATCAAGGCCCATCGACGCGATCTCAGTCACGCATTTTTTCTCTTCTGCCGATACAATGGGAAAACCTGCTTCGATTACTTCGACCCCGACCCTGTCAAGGATACGGGCAATCAACTTCTTTTCATCACAGGTGAACGACACACCCGGCGTCTGTTCCCCATCCCGGAGCGTTACATCGCAAATTTCAACATTCCACGGTTTCATGGTGTCTCCCTTCCGGACAGTCCCCTTCAATCACTACCATGCAGGGCGATTCCGGCAGAACAAGAATTTCCCGGAGACGGGCTTCATCATCAGCCCGACAGATGACCGGGTCAGCCCAGGCAATATAGGGAAGGATATCGTAGGCCTGTTGCCCCCCCGTCATCCCCATGCAGTTGTTTTTCAGAACAATGCAGAGTAATGGGGTTTTTTTCTCGTATACGTCGATCAGTGCAGGCAGCCCGGAATGAAGCAGAGCATAGTCGCCTGTCAGGGCGACACCCGTGCTTTTCGCGGCCACCCCGATGGATGACCCCATGCCATAACTGACAAGGCTGGTTGTAAACGGGGGGTTCATGCAAAGGACGCAGCACCCGGCATCGCAGGTAACAGAAATCCCCTGTTCATCAAGGACCCTGATCGCCAGGACAAACGGGCAGTCTTTGCAAAATGACCGGTAATAACCACGGTCTTCCCTTCGCTCAGGCTCCCTGAAGGCGGGTGGGACCAGGTATTGGTGCTCCCTGACAAACGGCCTTCCGAGCTCGTTCACATCCAATATATTTTCCAGCGTTCCTGCAGGAGGATACACGGTGCTAATCCGGGAGACCCCGGCCGGGAGGGTAGATGGATCCTTAATTCCTGCTGCACCGACGAACGCGGGGGACCCCTTCCTCACGTTCAGGGATGATGTTTCGGACCACTCGTGCATAGACCCGAGCATGTTTCTCGCCCGCTGGACCCTGCCGTTCATAGTCAGGTTTAACGGCGCAATTGTCCCTTTCTTCCCCATCCTCCCTGTTTTTCCGGGAGAGACCTCGGCATCGAGGAGGTCCGGGGTAAGGCGGAGTATCACGATCCGTGAGAATGATTCCGATGCACGGAATGCCTCTTCGACGGCTTGATGCACGTTCCCCGGGCCGGGTTCTATTACCGGCACTTCGGCCAGTTCGCCGTAGTACCGTGAGTCCTGGGCATTCTGCGACCCCACGGCTTCCGGGTCGTCCCCGGCAACAATGACCACTCCTGCAATGAGCCCCTGGGTGGTGGCCTCTACAAACGGGTCTGCACAGGCGTTCAATCCCACATTTTTCAGGATTACTGCGGCTCTTCTGCCGGAAAGCGAATCGCCCAGGGCATATTCAACTGCCACCTTCTCGTTGATGACTGTCTCTGCGCCGGTCTTTTCAAGCACTCCGCTTACAGGATAACCGGGAACCCCGTAAAACCTGTCGGCCGCCGCGAGGAGGGCCTTTGTAACTGCATCTTCACCTTTCATAGTGGTTCTCCC
>CAIJED010000353.1 GCA_903819595.1 uncultured Methanomicrobiales archaeon
GATGTAATCATTCCAGTTCTCTTCAAATTGTACATTGATTTCTTTCAGCCCGCGATAAAGATCAGGTGCGACAACGAGCAGGTGGTATTCATTATTGTAGATGATATATTCGCCATCTTCAACCTCGAAAGAGAGATCAATCGGATTATGGAGTTCCCGGATAGCTCCATTAATCTTCACATACTGGAGGGGAATATGACTTGATTGGACACCTTCCCTGGTCTGGCGTACCAGGCGTTCTATCACATCACCATAGGTCTCCCTCGGATGCTCCTTGAGGGAACTTCAGTCCTTCTTTTACTGAGTCTGATATCTTGATTGATGATGCACCAGGCATACCACCGTATACTACCGCGGGGGTATAAATAATTAATCCAGATCCGGTACCCCCGTCCTAGGGGTAGGTCTCGTTGTACGTCGTGGTCATGGATGTGGATTTTATAGTATAATGGTCATATATCCAACTGGCATATTGTCAAAGTAATTTACAATCTGTCCAATACGGGGTAAGGATTATCACCAATGATCAAACGAGATGCAGAGGAGAAACTTAAAGAACTTGCAAAAGGGTTTCCTGCGGTGTCTGTCATCGGCCCTCGCCAGTCAGGAAAGACAACACTTGTCAGATCGGTGTTTCCCGATAAACCGTATGTACTACTGGAAGATCCCGATACCCGTGCCTTCGCAGAGGAGGACCCACGGAGCTTTCTCGCACAGTTTGAGCGGGATGGTGCAATTATTGATGAAGTGCAGAGAGTTCCAGGACTCTTTTCGTATCTCCAGGGTGTATTGGACAGGTACAACAGACCTGGACAATTCATTCTGACCGGCTCCCAGAACTTTTTATTAATGGAGAGTATCTCCCAGTCACTTGCCGGGCGTGTCGGGATCATCAGGTTGTTGCCCCTCTCGATGAGGGAGCTTTTCCGTGAGGGAATCGCAATCAAACCATATGAGGAGTATCTCTACACCGGCTTTTTTCCCCGTCTGTACAGTAATACGATCCATCCGGCGGATTTTTATTCGTCATATATTCAGACATATCTTGAACGTGATCTGCACCAGTTGAAACAAGTGCAGAATCTCTCGACATTCCAGACTTTTATGAAAATGTGTGCCTTTCGAAACGGGCAGATTGTGAATTATTCTTCCCTGGCACAAGATTGTGGGATTACGCATAATACGGCAAAAGAGTGGTTGTCACTCCTCGAAACATCAAGTATCATCCTTTTCACCAGGCCTCATCATAAAAATTTCAATAAGCGACTTGTGAAGATGCCAAAACTCTATTTTACCGATCCCGGGCTTGCTGCGCATCTGGCAGGAATACAGAGTCTGGATAATCTTTGCTACCACCCACAAAAAGGGGGTCTCTTTGAATCGCTTATTGTTACTGAGTTCCTTAAATACCGGTTTAATCAGGCAAAGGAATCAAATCTGTACTTCTGGCGGGATCAACATGGTCATGAAATAGACTGTCTCATCGAACATAGAGGGAGAGACCTGATCCCTGTTGAAATAAAGTCCGGGAGGACAGCAAACAAAGATTACTTTAAAGAGATTGCATACTGGAATACATTATCAGGAAATGATCCTGACCGGTCGTTTGTGGTATATGGAGGGGATCAGTCACAGCAGCGCACAGCCGGTCATCTGATCGGGTATGCACATCTGGACCCGGTCCTTAAGTATCTTTTGTAAGAAGCCGGTGTAAATAAGAGACGCCCAATCCTTTTGATCTCTGTTATGCCTAACAATTCTACACCGCCTCAAATTCGGTCACCGGGACCCGGTACTCAATGATCCCAGGAAGGTCTGTGAGATCTTTGAGATACGGGGGTAGTGATGTCGATGCAAGATGGATAAAGTCCGCCGGGTATTCGCCTCGGGTTCCAGGAACTCCAGGTATCCGATCGGCCCGGTGATCGTAATTCCACCTGGCATCGATACCGGATTCCTTCATCATTTTCTGGGTGCTGAGGGGTGCAGGAGAAATACGAAAGGATAAACCTGGCCGTACTCGAGCAGGAAGTATTTGTGGAAACGAAAGGGAGTTCATTATCACGTAGGGAATGTGAAGAACCGGGAAATTATCGGAACTATAAACCCTCACTAAGGCCGTTGAATGAACTACGGGAACATTATTTATATCTTTGAATGTGCAACCAATATGCATACGTTGTGAATTATGAACATCAGCATTGGACCTCCCTATGAGGCGGTAATAAAAAGGATCATCGATAAAGGGTATGCCGGAAACCAGACCGAGGTGATCCGGCAGGCAATCCTTGCCTATGAGCGGATGCTTGAGGAGGAAGAACTCATGCTCGTCCATAGAGCCGTGACGGTTGAAGTGAGTGAGATTGAGGCCAAAATTACTCCAACCCACTCATTTGATGAGATAAAAAAACTCCTCAAAAGCTAACCGTCCGGTAATTATGGAACTTGTTTTTTCAGATTCAGCCAGAAAAGAGCTGGCAGAGTTACAGCAGGATATGAAACCTCTATTCCGTATGCATCTTGAGAAGATGCTATCCAGGCCACCCCGCAAACATATGAAACATGGCATCCCCTGTCATGTTGAAAACGTAACAATGCAAGCGAGAATAATCTACGAAATCCATGAAGATCGGATGTATATATTACACTGCTTCACCAGCCATAAGGAGTACGAGCACTGGTACAGTTCGTACAAATAATTGCCCGTGTTTTCCCGGCATCCGGATCACTACGGACAAGGTGTGCACCGGCATCAGTTGCAATCTCTGCAGTCCGGTCATCCGGGTCCTCATCCACCACGATCACCAATTCAGAATACTGCCGGCAGAGGTGCACAAGGCTCCCAATAATAAGCTCGTTGTTGTGCGTCGGAATAACGACAAACATGCCAGGGGGTATACTTTTTGCATTATGAGGTGGTTCGTGGACAACAACCAACCCAGGCACGGGTCCGGTTGCCATCCCGTTGACAGGTACCGGCGCTGGTTTCACCTTTTGGTCCTTTGCCGCAGATGATTTCGGAGGAATTCGCTCTAAGACCCCGATTGCTGAGTTTGCCTGCAAGGTGTTGGAAAAAGCCCGATAGTGGTGAATCAGCGCGGAAACGTCGGACGAACAACGGATTGCTTCAGTGGTATCAATCAGTTCGTCATCAGGCTCGTCGAATTCCATAAGAATGCCTCCCCTGTGAAATGAGATGCATGTGTCGATGGTGGAAAGGGCCACCCTCTCCCTTTCCCTGCAATTATTAATCTAAACTCTCGTTACTCAAACGAAAAAGGTTGTCATAAATTTCCATCTACCGTTTGCGATTGTGAGATATGTTTTAGACCGGCTGGGCCGGGACGGACCTTGGGTTTATTTCGGGAAATGGGCATTGTGAAAAGGTGGGGAAAACGATCCCTCACAATCAGTTGGGTCCCATCAGGGGTGCTGCGTTGTCCCTGGAGATGAGGTCTTCTCATCCAGAATAACCCTTTTATGGGCGTATTTTCCCCTGTTACCCGGATAAACTGCGGGTCTCTATCAGATAACCGGTCACCGCAGGGAAAATCAGGTTAAATTCCCGCCATTTCTAAAAATAAGCAATATAATCGCCGTAATGCGAGCCCAATAAAAGCACAATAAAGGGCGGTTGTCGGTAGGGGTATAGCCATTCATCCGGGAGAGAGATTGGGCGTTTATGGGGCAGGGGAGAGGCCGGAAAACGCAGGGATTTAGGTAACGGGGGTAAATGCCGATAAGTGCCTTTAGGGGCTATCGATCTGGATACGACGTTGTTCACCGGGATTGGGCGCAATAACAGGTACTGGTTTGCGCGGTGGTCAGCCTTTCGGAAGGGGGGGGGTTTCCGATCCCCGAACGAGATGGACCGGTGGGAGCAAAAACTGTATGGGTCGTTGGGGCGCATCATCATCCTGCATTCCGTCCCACGGTCATTCCTCACTCCCGGGATACGAGAACCCGGGGGGTTCTACTGTTTCCGATCATCCCCCATAAACACCCGTGGTCAGAAAGACTTCCCTGACTGTGTCACTCACCGTAGGATCATCCAGGTCTTTGACAACAGACTGAAAAAAAGGTGAGCCCCTAACGTTAATGGGAAACTTGTTTTTTTCACCTGGGCATTCATTCCCATACCGAATACTCCAGACAAGGCCCTGATTTTCTCCACGTTTTTCACGAGAGATTTCCCCTTGCTTGTGCCATGGTTGCCGGGTCAACGAATATATTCTGGAAAGGGGCTGGCAGCACATCGGCAATTTCCATCTGGTACATTTCCAATTCGCACTCTTCTTCCTGCAAGATCCCACATGAGCTGTACCAGGGAAATAAAATAAAAAACCGGCGAATAAATCATCGGGGCCTATAGAAAATGAAGAACGATGCGTCATCAGTAGACCAGGAGGATATTTAATCATGACAATGAAAATGTATACTATCATGAAGATGCAGGCATCGATAACCGGCAGCCCGGTACATGGAGTCGGATACCGGGTGTTTCTGCTCAAGAAAGCGCTGGGCTATGGAATTCAAAGATTTGATGCAAGCAATGAAGTGACATACGAAAAACAACAGGTGGTCATGCGTGCTGAGGGAGAGCCCTCCATGATCGAGGCGTTTAGTTCCTGTATCCGAAGTGAGTCCCCTCCTGACGCGATCGTTTCAGACGTTTCTTTCCAGGAATATACCGGATATGTCATCAGCATCATCGATTACATGCACCTGATACAGGTCGAACAGCTTTCCAAAGGAATTCCTGCAATTATCAGCATTGATAAAAAACAGGACCGGATGCTGGATAAACAGGACCAGATGCTAGGTAAACAGGACCAGATGCTGGATAAGCAGGATCAGATGTTAAATCAGCAGGACCAGATGTTAAATAAACAGGACCAGATGTTAAATAAACAGGACCAGATGCTTCAGAAAATGGATCACATGGAAACTTCAATCACAGGTGAGATTACCGACCTTCGAACTGATCTGCGCTCATACCTTGATCGGAAACTTTCTGTAATGGAGGAAGACATTCATCAGATCAAAACTAAAATTGGTCTGGTTTAACTTCCCGTCCCCACCCGTTATGGATCGTAAGATTCTAATAATTTCAGTCTAGCTATGTCTGCAAAAAACGATAGGACTTCGTGATTTGGAGCATCCGTAACAATATCGATTGTGTCACAACACAGTATAAGATCACACCATCTTACGAAATAACTCATAGAACTCCCTCACCCTCATACAGGGCGACCAGTTCCACGCTCGACAGAGGGGGATAATCTGGGAGCCAACAGTGGAAATCCCAAAGGTGGAGAGCATCTTCTGTGTCATCGGACGGATTAGAAAAATAACAAGGGGATCGAATTCCTTTCCGATCGCCTGGAGACCCATAGATGATACCTTCGAGTCGTGACTGAACATCCACATTCTCTGCCCGGTGGACAGTCAGGAGAAAATATTTACCCTTGGCAAGCCCGAACCTGGACAGGGCGTCCCCGTGTCGTTTCGCGATCTCGATGTTCTGAAAGACCGCATCAACGATAGAACTGCCGGTCACGCGGATA
>CAIJED010000354.1 GCA_903819595.1 uncultured Methanomicrobiales archaeon
CCTCCAGCCGTTTAATGATTTTGGAAGTTTTTTCAACATGCTCTTTACTGTGAGTGCTGGTATCGAAGACCATAACATAGCTGGCTACATTAAAGCGAAAATGACGGGACCGTGATCGATGAGTATAATTCAATAATCAGACCAGATTCATTTAACATTCCAGATTCGGCTTCAGCGGTTCATGGAATCACAACACGAGAGGCACTGGACAATGGACAATCTCTGGTTTTAGTATTGGAACAATTCTATTCATCCGTAAAAAATTGTTCGTTGATTGTCGGGCATAACGTTGAATTTGATGCAAATGTTATTGCCACAGAATCTCTTCGGGCCGGAATGGTATTGCCCATTCAATCGTATCAGAAAAAATGCACCATGAAATCTACGATCAGATTATGTAAACTGAAACGTGGTACCGGGTACAAAAATCCGACGCTTGCCGAACTCCATTATTTTTTATTTGGATTATCGTTTCCCGATAGTCACCGGGCGCTTGGTGATGTCCGTGCCTGCATGAGATGTTTTTTTGAATTGAAGAAAAGAGGAATTTTCTGAAAATCAATTATGAAATCCTTTTCGTCTAGCAAGTGAATGAAGAAACAATCCGGCAGATCCATCATGACTGACCAATCAGAGAATTATTTTCACTATTGGGGAAAGGCGGCTCCTCTCACAAATAATACAAATAAACGATCGTACCATCTGCTTGCATACCATTGTCTCGATGTCGCAGCTGTCGGGCAGCAGCTGTTATTGCATGATCATAACCTGTTAAGAAAAATTATTCCATCTGATGTTTTAACTGATGAACCCGAGCGCGAACAATGGTGTGTCGGCATAATTACATTTCTTCTGGCTCTTCATGACATTGGAAAATTTTCTGATCGTTTTCAAAATCTCATACCTGATCTTATTAACGAATTGAAAGGTTACACCCATGATCATCGTTATGCGGTCCGCCATGCCGAGATGGGACAATTCTTTTTTGATAAAGTTCTGTGGAAAACGATATGGGCACAGAATTGGTTTGAATTAGACACACAAGAGGATATTACAGACTGGAAAGATATCTGGGGAATGTGGATTTATGCGGTCACCGGTCATCATGGATC
Source organism: uncultured Methanomicrobiales archaeon (assembly GCA_903819595.1). Lineage (GTDB taxonomy): Archaea > Halobacteriota > Methanomicrobia > Methanomicrobiales > Methanospirillaceae > CAIKOD01. The sequence continues at coordinate 1,113 of CAIJED010000354.1, forward strand.
CCCTCCGAGAAAATCTGAATATTCTGATTATTTAATTTCAGGTCTTTTTGAAGATGAGAACCAGAAGTCTGCTCTTCAGTTTTCCGAGAAATGTGCGGAACTTTTTCTTGTAAAAAGGAATTCCCCACTTCCTCTTCAATATACTCAGTTGTTATCGTCATTCAGCAAGACATCCTGGTTGCTTGCGGGGCTAACCGTTCTGAGCGATTGGATCGGTTCGAACAACTATCTTTTTTCCTATCACTCAACACCGATGCCCCTTGAGAAGTACTGGAAAGAGTATGCAGTTCCCCAAGCGGAAGAAGCGATCCGAACGTTTGGAATTCTCCCGGGCACCGCGTCAACTAAAACCGGAATGCTCGCATTGTTCGAAATAGACTCCCCCACTCCCCTTCAGTCTTTTGCTGAAACCTGTGAGATCCCTTCCATGCCCCAGTTGTTTATTGTTGAAGAAGCAACCGGCAGCGGGAAGACGGAAACTGCTCTTGTACTGGCACACCGTCTTATGGCACAAGGTCAGGGGGAGGGAATTTATTTCGGACTACCGACAATGGCAACGGCAAATGCAATGTATGATCGGATGGGTAAAGCATATGGGCGAATGTTCTCCCCAGATTCTCACCCATCGCTCGTGCTTGCGCATAGTGGAAGCAAACTTTCAGAAAAATTCCGGCAATCGATCGGTTATATGAATCGAGTGGCGAATGAACAGGAATCTTCTGGTGAACCGAATGCCTCAGCCCAATGCAATGTCTGGTTATCAGATAACCGGAAAAAAGCGTTGCTTGCCCAAGTGGGTGTTGGTACGATTGATCAGGCGCTTATCTCTGTGCTCCCGTTGCATCACCAATCCCTGCGACTTTTGGGATTATCACGAAATATTCTTATCGTTGACGAGGTTCATGCATACGATCCGTACGTTCAGCGGGTTCTCGAAACACTTCTTGAATTTCATGCAGCACTGGGGGGCAGTGCCATTCTTCTTTCAGCTACCCTTCCCCAGGTACAGCGGCAGGCGCTTATTTCTGCGTACTCTTCCGGATTGGCGATTGATTGTAGCGAAGTCCAGCAGTTTCATTATCCGATGGTCACTCATGTGACTCCCCACACAAAAGAGCCAACAGAATACCCGATACAAAGATGTGAGATGACTCACCGGACAATTGATGTCGAATGCACTGATGATCCCGGTGTCATATTGAAGCACCTGACCAACGCCGTTGAAGAGGGGCGTTGTGTGTGCTGGGTGAAAAATACCGTTGATGATGCGATCGAAACCTACCAAACTCTATCAAAACTTTTTGGCGATAAAAAAGTTCTCTTGTTCCATGCACGATTCACCATGGGTGATCGTATTGTAAAAGAGAATGAAGTGCTGACATTATTCGGAAAAGACAGTACTCCCGAAATCCGTAAAGGAAAAATCCTTGTCGCTACTCAAGTGGTGGAACAATCCCTTGATCTCGATTTTGATCTCATGGTTACTGATCTTGCTCCAATGGATCTCATCATCCAGCGTTCCGGTAGGTTGCATCGGCATAATGATCCTCCGGCGAAACGCGGAAAACGGGGTGTACCTAAACTTGTCGTTATGAGTCCTCCCGTTTCAGAAAAACCGGTGTATGAATGGTATTCAACCCTTTTCCCAAAGGGGGCATACGTGTACCCGAATCATGGGCAGCTTTGGCTCACCGCCCGGCTCCTTACTGAACGAAAAAAGATAACAATGCCGGATGATGCAAGGCTTCTGATTGAAGGGACATTCGGAGAATCTGCACAACAAGAGATCCCGGAAACGCTGATATACCACGAAATAAAAGCGGATGGTAAAAATATGGCGGACCAGGCGACCGCTCAATTGAATGTTCTTCACCTGAGTAATGGCTACAAAGATACCCCGAACCAGTGGCAGGATGATATACGGACACCGACCCGGCTTGGGGAGGCACGGGTCACAGTACTACTTCTCAAATGGGAGCATCAAATCCTGAAATTTTTTTCACAGGAGCCAAATTTTTCTGAAGAACTCAGTCAGGTAAACATTTCCGAAACAAAAATCTCCAAAGAATTTTCCTATACGGGAGATCTGGCCACTGAATTTGAGAAATTTAAAATGACGCTGGCGGACAAAGGACGATGGAGGATTCTTGTACCCCTTGAAAGAAAAAATGATACATGGGAAGGGAAAGCGCTCGACAAGAATGGCAAAGTAGTATCGGTCCTGTATGATTCAAAACTGGGCGTTATGACAACCAAATCATAACGGTTAAGGTCTCGACGGACAATCCTATCGCATGGAATCCATTTTATTAAGGTGCATTTATTCAACCGATTTTGCCAATGGGGCGTCTGTTTTTTTACATATTCATTGTTTATGTCCGGGATGATTGCATGTTCAATCTTATTATAGACCCGTGGATTCCGGTGATCAAAAAATCCGGCGAACGAAAACTCACTACACCCGCAGGACTTGTTGACAGGTATGCAGAAGATCCGGTTCTTGCCCTTGATTCATCCCGTCCCGATTTTAACGGAGCTTTAGTACAGTTCCTTATCGGGCTGGTCCAGACAACCTGTCCCCCCGCCAACGAATCGGAGTGGAGGAAAAAGTTCAGCAAACCTCCGACAATGGATGAATTGCAATCTGCATTCGAACATTATGCCCATGCCTTCAATCTCGATGGAGACGGGTCAAGGTTCATGCAGGATCTGGATCTTTCAGAAAAAGAGGGAGAATTAAACCAGATCGATCATCTGCTCATGGAGATGCCCGGCACACAAACCCTTGACAAAAATACTGATCATTTTCTGAAACGCGATACGGTAAAACAAATCTGTTTACCCTGTTGTGCGATGGCATTACTCACGTTGCAGACCAATGCCCCCTCTGGGGGAAGGGGCCATCGCACATCAATTCGCGGAGGAGGACCGCTCACAACCCTTGTGATGGGCAGGACTTTGTGGGAAACCGTCTGGCTGAATGTCCTCACGGCCGGAGAATTTTCCCGTTACGGAAACGCTACCAAAAATGCTGACTCGGATCGGTTTCCCTGGATGGGATCGACCCGCACGAGCGAGAAGATCGGGAAGGATACAACATCACAGCATGTAAATCCCGTTCAGATGTTCTGGGGAATGCCACGAAGGATCCGGCTGGAATTTGAGAGCGGTACAAAAAATATATCCTGTGATCTCTGCGAGCGTTCCCAATCGCATTATGTTACGAAATATCATGACAAGAGTTACGGTATCAATTACAAAGGTGGCTGGCATCACACTCTCACCCCGTACTCTACGAATGAAACGAAGGGAGAGTCCCTTCCAAAACACGCACAGGCCGGAGGAATCTCCTACCGGAACTGGCTGGGACTTGTCCAGAACAATGTAGAGAAAAATTCCCGGAATGAACCCGCGGTGGTAGTCCATACGTTTCGGCAGGAGCGGCAGGAAGATCTTTCGGGAATTAATGAAATTCCGTTCCGGCTCTGGGCATTCGGATATGATATGGACAACATGAAAGCCTGTGGCTGGTATGAGGGAACAATGCCTCTCAACCATCTGGCGACAGACCTGAAACCTGCGTATGAGATTGCAGTGAGCCAGATGATAAAAACTGCCAGCCTGATCGCATACAATGTTCGTACGTGCATAAAAAAAGCACTGTTCAGCAAGGATGCAAATATTTCTGTGGAGAAGTCATTTTTTGATTCGATTGATTCACAATTCTGGCAGGATACCGAACACGAATTTTATCAGACACTTAACGATCTAAAAACCGCCCTCCAGACCAAACAGCCAGTTCAGGATCTGAAATTGTCCTGGCTCAAAAAATTATCTAAAGAAGGGGAGATCCTGTTTGACCGGTATTCCCAGTCCAGCCTAATCTCTGTCGGGGATCCTAAACGGATCTCACTAGCCCGGAAGGATTTCAGGAACTTTTCATCTCCATACAATAAAAAAATTATTGAACTGCTTGATTTGACCAATTCTGAAAAACCGCTTCAAATCCAATCCGGGAATAAAAAAAAGGAGACCTGAACGTGAGGTAAAACCATGGAACAAAAACACTACATGAAATTTACTAATCCCGAATCCCGGGAGATTTTAATGGACTGGTGGAAGGCGCTTGACAGTGCCCGGGGCGATCGTGCCGAACTGCGGCGATGTCATTTCCCGCTGAACGTTGCTTTCACCCCCGCATACCATCGCCTGAGGTGGGCTCTGATGAAGCATGGCTCTGTTAAAGATGAGGACCTCGCTCTCGTTGCCGGTGTCCTTTCGCATGTGAAATCGTATATCCCGGGTTCATTTCCCCGTCAGATGGCCGATTCTGCTGATGCTAAAAAAGCGAAGGTAAGCGGGCTTCGGTTCCGGAGGGTACTGACCATTGATGACCGGGACAAACTATATGAGACGATGATCCGGGTTGTACACCTCCTTGGCGATAGCGTGGATATTCCCAGCCTCGCCAATGACATCTACTGGTGGAATGAACAGACGAAGAAAGATTGGGCGTTTGCCTATTATGAACATGCTCCGAGTGAGGAGAAATAAAGGTGAAATTACTATGAGTGACTTTATTCAGCTGCATATGCTTGTATCGTATCCCCCATCGAACCTCAACCGCGATGATCTCGGGCGGCCAAAAACTGCGGTCATGGGGGGAACCCAGCGCCTGCGCATTTCATCGCAGAGCCTGAAGCGAGCCTGGAGAACCTCGGATATTTTTGCGCAGGGTCTTGAGGGGCACATTGGGATCCGGACCAAGGAGATGGGTTCAAAAGTCAGAGAAGCTCTCATGAGCGGTTTGCCGTTGACCCAATTACTGGAAGGTAAAAATCCCGATCTTAGGTCTGCAACGATAATCCCGGAGAACGATGCGAAGGCATGGGCACTTCAAATTGCATCGGTCTTTGTCGATAAACCGCCCAAATCCGAGGGTAAAAAAACAGAAGATAGTTCAACGGATGATATGGAAGGAAAGAAAAAAGGTACGAAAAAGGAAGATACAAAGAGCAATATCAATAAAGATACGCTGAAAGGTGAACAACTCGTTTTCTATTCCAATAATGAAATTTCTGCGATCCAGTCGCTTATCACCACGCTCATTAAGGAAAAACGGGTACCAAAATCTCAGGAATTATCCTGCTTATTGAAAGAGGATCTGTCTTCCGTGGATGTTGCCATGTTCGGACGGATGCTCGCCAACGCGACGAAATATAACGTTGAAGCCGCTGTTCAGGTTGCCCATGCAGTAACCGTCCATGAAGTTGCCGTTGAAGACGATTATTTCACTGCCGTGGATGATCTGAACAAGGGTGATGATGATGCCGGCGCTGCGCATCTCGGTGAGACCGAGTTTGCATCCGGTCTTTTCTATACCTATGTCTGCATCGACAAATCCCTTCTCCAAAAGAATCTTGGCGGAGATGCGGTACTTGCAAAGACTGCGATCAAAGCACTCGTTGAGGCTGCAACAAAAGTTGCGCCTACCGGTAAACAGAACTCATTTGCTTCGCGGGCATATGCGTCCTATCTCCTCGCAGAAAAAGGATCACAACAGCCCCGTTCCTTATCGGTTGCATATCTTGGTGCAGTCCGGGATTCAAAAGATCTGCTTGGTGCGGCCATCACATCCCTGAATGATACCCGGAAAAAAATGGATACCGTTTATGGAAAATGTTGTGAGGAACAAGAAGTAATGGATGCTCATGCCGGCGCGGGTTCGCTGAACAAGATTCTGGAATTCTGCTGCCGATCACCATGAACGAATACCTCATCTTCCGTATATACGGCATGATGGCATCCTGGGGAGATATTGCCGTCGGTGAATTCCGGCCATCCTTCGATCGCCCGTCCAAATCTGCCGTCATGGGAATGGTTGCAGCGGCTCTTGGAATCCGTCGCGATGAGGAGGACAGGCTGCGAGAGCTGGCAACCGGCTATTGTATGGCCGTCCGGATCGATGCACCGGGTATTCTTATGCGGGATTATCATACTGCCCAAGTGCCTTCTTCCGGAAAAGGGCGGAATAAAATAACATTTCCCACGAGGAAAGCAGAACTGTCCGTTCCTAAAGAAGATCTCAACACGATCCTCTCATCGCGGGATTACCGGTGTGATGCGGTCTATTCCGTTTGTTTATGGAGCCGCACAACATCTCCTCCTTACCCGCTCACCGCTCTGAAACAACATCTGGAAAATCCTGTGTTCGGTCTCTACCTCGGGCGTAAGTCCTGTCCGCTTGCACTACCGCTTCAGCCACAGGTAATCCCGGCGGAATCCATCTCCGGTGCATTATCCTCCGCTAATTTTAAGGACGCTCCGTTCATTTCCAGACTGGAATCTGATAGCGATGTCAGAATATTCTGGGAGGGGGATGTGGATGCGGGATTCCCCAGCGTGCATACAGTTCAGCGCCGGGATGATCCACTGAGCCGGAAACGCTGGCAATTCGGAAACCGCACGGAGCACTCTGCGATGATCAGAAAATCTGCGGGGGGCTGAGCGTGTTCATCAGCAGAGTGAAACTCCGTCATGATGCAACCGATCAAAAAGAGTTCTGGAACCATATCGGAGGAGCATACAAGCTCCACTCGCTGGTCTGGGATCTCTTTGCCGATGCTCCGGAGCGGAACCGGGATTTTATCTACCGGCAGGATTTGGTGGAGGTATTGCCGGCATTCTACTGCGTTTCGGCACGAGAACCTAACAACCGCCACGAGGTCTGGAGTGTCGAGACAAAACCCTACACGCCCGTAATTAAGAAAGATCAGAAATTGTCGTTTATGTTACGGGCAAATCCGATCCGGTCAAAACGCGACGAGAAACCAGACCCTGATGGAAAAAGAAAACAACATCGTCACGATGTTGTCATGGATGCAAAGACGCTCCTGAAACAGCGGCAAGCCGCATGCCCTCCAGAAGCGGAAATCATCCAGCAGGCTGGATTTGTCTGGCTTGCGATGAAAGGAGAAGCCAATGGTTTCTCTCTTCGGGAGGGTGAGGTTCGGGCTGACGGGTACATCCAGCACCGCTTTACCAAACCCAAGGGAAAGCATGCGGTTACCCTGAGCACGATCGAATTTAACGGACTCCTCACGGTGACGGATCCGGTATTGTTTGTCCCGGCACTCTTTCACGGGCTGGGAGCGGCAAAAGGGTTCGGATGCGGGCTGATAATGGTCCGCCCCGCCCGGTGATTTTTTATGCTCCCATCTTTGAAACCGATTGCAATCAAGGAGAGAATATCTCTTGTCTTTCTTGAGAAGGGTGAGCTTGATGTACTCGACGGGGCGTTTGTGCTTGTCGATAAAAACGGTGTGCGTACCCAGATCCCTATCGGTAGTGTTGCAGCCCTCATGCTTGAGCCCGGCACCCGGGTTTCTCATGCCGCTGTTGTTCTCGCTGCCCGTGTTGGTTGCCTGCTTGTCTGGATAGGGGAAGCGGGCGTCCGTCTCTATGCTGCGGGGCAGCCTGGTGGTGCACGGGCAGATCGTCTGCTCTACCAGGCAAAACTCGCTCTCGATGAAGAGGCACGGTTGAAGGTAGTCCGGAAGATGTACGAGTTCCGATTCAAAAAGCCGGTGCCATCCCATTATTCTGTTGAACAACTCCGTGGTGTTGAGGGAGCGCGAGTACGAGAGATGTATGGGCAGATGGCGCAAAAGTTTGGTGTAAAATGGGAAGGACGGCAATACGATCATACACAGTGGGGGAGTGGGGATCTACCGAACCGCTGCTTAAGTTCTGCAACTTCCTGTCTGTACGGGATTTCCGAGGCAGCGATTCTTGCAGCAGGATACGCACCGGCTATCGGTTTCATCCACTCCGGTAAACCGCAATCGTTTGTCTATGATATTGCGGATCTGTTCAAGTTCGAGACAGTGGTTCCGGTTGCATTCCGCGTCGCTGCACAGAACCCAGTGGATCCGGAACGAGCGGTGAGACTTGCGTGTCGTGATCAATTTCGTGAAACCCGGCTATTGAAAACAATCATCCCAACTATTGAGGAGATTCTGCGTTCCGGTGGACTACAGGTTCCAGAAACTCCGGAAGATTGTCTGCCCGTAGCGATTCCGGAAGAGAAGGGGCTTGGGGATGCTGGTCATCGTACTTGAGAATGCACCGGAGCGTTTGCGTGGCCGGCTTGCTGTCTGGCTTCTTGAAGTTCATGCAGGTGTGTATATCGGTGATTTCTCCCAAAAAGTCAGGGAGATGCTGTGGATAACAATCATTGATGGAATTGAAGATGGAACTGCAATCATGTCGTGGGGAACAAATAATGAAGCGGGTTATGATTTTGTTACCATCGGCACTAACCGCCGTGTTCCTGTAGATTTCGATGGGGTCCAGCTCATTTCGTTTATGCCGCAAAAGCCGGATAAATCCAATGCCGAGAAATTAATTACCAAAGAACGTTGATTTGTTATCAGGGAGATGCGGTTGTCTTCCAGTAGTGATGGCTATGTATTATTCTGATTATTGTCAAACTACCCCCTTAAAAAAATTGAACTACTTTCTGGTTCGGAAGTAAAGTTCCTAGTTTTCATATAAAAAATGAACAGAGTTCCCCACACACGTGGGGATGAACCGCCCCCATTGCTTCCAGCCTCAATCATCCAGCAGAGTTCCCCACACACGTGGGGATGAACCGATGACCTGACCCTTCCAGCAGAACCCCTGAGAGAGTTCCCCACACAC
>CAIJED010000355.1 GCA_903819595.1 uncultured Methanomicrobiales archaeon
AAAAGAAGCGTACAAGGCGGATTTGACCCAACTGCTGGAAGAACTGCGCGGCGTAACAGTACCGGAAAACAAAAAAACCGTCAGGCTGATGGTCGTTGGCCCCGGGCACGACGAACCCACCCTGTGCGATATTATTGAGACGATGGGAGGCACCGTGGTCACTGACCTCACCTGCTATGGCGGGAAAACACTCTTTGGCAGCGTGCGTGAAGCAGATCCCGATCCTCTTCAGGCCCTGGCCGATTACCAGGTAATCGACCGTCCGCTCTGTCCTAAGAACCTCGATGCCCATCCCATCATCAACAGGGAGGTCATGGATAAGATTAAAGAGTACCGGGTTGACGGAATCATCGGCCAAAGCTACCTCTGCTGCGAAACCTGGGGCGGCGAACTTTTCGTACTGCAGAAGGAGTTGAAGGAAGCCGGGATTCCCATGCTCCGGATCGAGCGGGAGTACACTTCCGACTCGCTGGGACAAGTGCAAACGCGGGTACAGGCATTCATCGAAACCATATCAGGAGGATTGTTATGATCAATATTTTTTCTCAGTTAATGATGGAAGCCAACAAATCGTTGTACGGGCTTACCATCGATCCGCAGAACGCGTCGAAAGGTCCGGTCGTTTTGGGAAACGGTGACTTTTTTATCGAAATACCAGTGGCCTTTGGCTGCGCCTTTTCCGACCTTACTCTCACCGGGGCCAACGGCACGGCGCTACCGACCGCTGCTGAACTCATAGACAAGGGGATCGAAACGGGTGTAGGAAGCAGGATGTGCAATGCCATCAAGGTGGCCAGCTACTATCTTGAAGCGGGGTTGATCAGCAAACCCGATATGATTATCACCTCCAACTCCTGTTGCGACTCCATGACCACGCTCGGGATCCTGATGAATGGATACAAGCCGTGGGCCGACGTGCCGAAATTTACGATGGATGCTCCGCACAGCTTCGACGAGGAGAGCTACCTGTATTTCGGCCATCAGTTGCGCAATGCTGTTACCTTCATGGAGACGGTGACCGGTCGTAAAATGGACTGGGATCGCCTCCGGGAAGTGTGCGTGGAATCAAACAAGCAGCGACAACTGCTGCTCGAGTTCCAGGAACTGAAGAAAGCGGTGCCTTGTCCGACGGAACCCGACCTGGCACGACAGGGCACGGAATATACCACCTGGACCTCTGACCGTGTGACTCCTACGGTGACCGCATGGCTTGAACAACTGGTCACCGCCACTGAGCAACGTGTGAAAGAGGGAAAGGGGATTGACGGAGTGAATGAGAAGGTGAGGTTCCTCTGGCAGGATCTGGCAGGGAGCTGGGCCTCCGGAACCGTGTTGGCCCGCCTGCAAAAGGAGCTGGGGGCGGTATGCCTCATGGATTATGTGTCGTATGCAACCTGGACTCCGATTGACCTGTCCAGCGAAGAGACCATGTTCACCTCCTTCGGCAAGCGTTTTCTGCTGGAAGATGCCATGAACCGGCAGGCCCTTCACACCGCCGACCTCTTCTGCAACGATATCCTGCAGATCGTAAAAGAGTTTAAATGCGATGCGGTGATTATGCCGGCCCATATCGGCCACAGGGATACCAATTCCAGGATGAAAATCGTACGGGATTTGTGCCGCGAACACGGCATCCCTTGCCTGGTGCTGGGAATGGACATCTGGGACAAGCGCTACATGACCCCCGAGGTGGTTTTCGACCGGATGAAGACTTTCTTTGAGGTATCAGGACTAATTTAAAAACAATTTGATTTAAATTTTAAAAAAACTATTTATGGAAAGTGTAGTCGCATGGTACGATGGTTTGCTTAATAATAAAGAGTTAATGCATGGAATATTAACCTGGCTGGGAACTATTTTCCCGATTTATGTATTTGTAGTAACTTCAAAGTTTACATTTGAATCAATTATTGAAGTAATTATTAAAAATAAGTGGTTACTCCTTAAAGTTTTTCTAATCGTATCTATTGCCACTCCATTGATTACTTCGGGCATCATCGCGATTTTTAACGTTCCGCTGGTGCTTGCCGGGGTCATGCTGATTGCTTCGATTGCAGTTGGCGACCCATTTGATTTGGTTGATGCTCACGGCAAAAAAGGAAGTCTTCTGATGGCCTCTGCCATCATGATTATTTTGGTTATATTAATGCCTTTAACAGTTCCTGTATGGATGTGGGTTTTTAGTCAATGGTTCC
>CAIJED010000356.1 GCA_903819595.1 uncultured Methanomicrobiales archaeon
CCAACCATGGGATTCTTATCCCAACGGCCTCTACCCACTTTATTTCACCAGCTCCAGTCCTCATCTGGTATTCCGAAATGAGCGGTCCGCCATTCACTCTGATTGTTTCCAGGTCCTGCATGACTTTCTCTAATGATACCGGCGTGATAAATTGCAGTATATTCAGATTGTGCAGGTCATTACACGATGCGATCCCCGCAAGCCTGAATGCTGCATCATTGGCGTACTGCACGCCCGCATCAAAACCACTGATAATCACCGGGTCCTGGAAATTTTCAAACAAGGAACGGAACCGTACCTCGGATTCGAGCAACATGATGCGGGAATTAATCCTGTTCACCGTGCTGCCGACCTGGAAAGCCAGCATTTCTAGTATTTTTCGGGCATATTCAGGTATATTATCAATCGTATGTGATGCAACATTAACGAGGGCGATGAGCTCCCCTTCATAATGGACGGGGATACAGGCAATCGTTGTAATCCCTTCCTTGTCCCGGATATCATCAGTCCCGGGCAGATGGATGTCGACAAATTTTCCGTAAAAAGGAGTTCCGGCTTGTGCCCACCGTACCTGTGAGGTATCCGGAGCAAAATGAGAAACGTGAGAGATGAACGTTGGCGATAGTCCCTGACTGACAAGGAGATCAAGCACTCCGGTAGTCGGATCTGCGATATAGATACCTCCCGAGTCCAGCCCATCGATTTGCAGAGTGGCAGAAAGTATCTGGTTACATGCATCGTCGAGAGTGATACATTGGTTGAGTTTTAGACTCAGGTGGTGCTGGATGCGGAGGGCTTCTTCCACCTGCTTACGCTCAGTGATGTCATGAATAACCCCGAATACGATGTTTCGTCCGGGATCGTACTCTGCGACAGAATGGATATCCAGAATGGCCCCATCAGACTGCCTTCGGATTTTAAACTCTATATTATAGTGAGATTTTCCCGTGATAAGATCTTGTAAGGCAGTATCAAGAAGAGGACGGTACTCATCAAGGGGAATTTTCTGAATATCGTCAGTGGTCCATCGTGTCCCTTCGAGACCATAGATGATCCCTGCACCATGAGAAGCGATGACTGTATTTTCAGCGAGTTGCAATTCCCAGCTGCCGGTTCTGCCGATTTCTTCAGCCCGTATTAAATATGCCTCACGGTTCCGGAGTGCTTCCTCTTCCTGCTTCCGATCATTCTGATCGTCAATAGTCCTGAGGAAAAACGATATATCAACAGCTAACAGGTCCAGAAGATCAACAATCTGTCCTTCAAAAAATCCCGGAACTGGTGCATAAAGGGTAATAATACCGGCATTTTTGGTATCAAGCGCGAAGGGAAATGCAGCGAGTGAACGATAGCCCCGATTCAGTGCTTCTTCCAGCCACGGTGCCATCCTTGGATCACTCACGATATCGTTACAGATATTGAATGTTCTTTCACGATATGCAGTTCCGGTCGGAGTCCTCCCCGGGAAAATATCATCGATCGATATTGCAATCGTATCCAGGTATCCGTCTATATGTCCATACGCTGCAAAGGGCATGATGGAATGCTTTTCCGGATTAGCAAAACCCACCCACGCCATCGTAAACCCACCAATATCGATAAGAATCTGGCAGATCTCGTTCAACAGTTCTGATTTATCAGAAATACGCATGCCTGCCCTATTGGCCGCCGATAGTACTGAGTAGAGTCGGTTGATGATGGTAACCTGCTTATCAGGCTGACGACGTTCAACCGCTTTCTTGACCTTGCTCCGAAGATCAATAAATTGTATCCTTGGTTCACCACATTTCTGGAGATAGAAGTCAGCACCGTTTTCGAACGCATTGATTGCGATTTCTTCTGTGCCCTTGCCGGTAACGATAATAAATGGGATAGATCCAAATCGTGTCCGAACTTCAACAAGGAACTGGATACCGTCCATCTCCGGCATTTCATAATCAGAGATGATGATGTCAAATCTCTCCTGGTCAAGCAACCGAAATGCTTCGGGGGTGCTCAATGCTGTTGCTACAGAAAATTCCCGTGATTGCTCCAGGAACCTCTTGCTAATTTCGAGTATATCTGGTTCATCATCGACATAGAGTGCCCGGAGTGTATCTGTCATTATGAACTCTTCCCTCCACTACGCCATGCACCATTCGGCACCGTTATCTCGAACCGTGCCCCCTTACCCGGTGTGCCCTTTTCAGTAATCGTGATACCCGTCAGCGAAAGTATCTCACGGGAGAGGTAAAGCCCAAGGCCTGTATGCTTACCAAAACCCCGGTCAAAAATACGTAATTTATCTTTTTCTATCACTCCACTCCTGTCGTCCTGGCAGACCAGAATTAAATTTCCATCGGATTCATACGAAAAGAATTGGATTTTCGTGATAGTGGCTCCACCATATTTCAGGGCATTGTCAGCCAGGTTATAGATGACCTTTCCAAAAAGAGAATCTGCGAGAATGTCCTGGTTGATATTTTCTGTCTCGATTTCGATATCCCCGCAATGCAACTTGTTTTTCTCCTGTTCAATTATCGCAGGCAGGAATTGCCATTGTGGTGGTTTTGCACCCATATCCTGGAATTCCTGGGTGAAGGCGATCTGTTCTTCGATGGTTTTCGCTGCCTTCATTTCTCTTTCGATAAATTCGTTGAGGCGGATTGGATTATCCAGGTGCGTGGAAGACAACTCCAGGTTAACCTTGAGTATCATCAGCTGATTGAGGATATCATGCCGTGTTGTACGAGTCAGTAGGTTGAGCTGCCTGTTCACATGCCGGAATTTTTCCTCTTCCTGTTTTCTTTTAGTAATATCACGAATGGACTCAACAGCACCCATCACCGTTCCATTTTTATCATACAGGGGTGAGGCCTTGCACCAGAGTATCGCTTTTTTCCCTCGTGGTTGCGCAAAGAGCTTCTCCACCACCAGCGTTTCACCCTCTGATTTAACAGTGCTGTATGTGTTAAGCTCATCATCATCCGGAGACAGAGCAAGGTCAATCAATATGGGCCGCCGTACACCGTACAAGGGGATCGAGTATTCGTAATTTCCTTTTCCCAGTATATCGCTGGCTTTCGTACCGTGAGTGATTCGAGTGCACGGTTCCAGGCGATAACTTCACCGTTCATGTTGATGACAAGGGTCGGGTCAGGCAGGTGTTCAATAATACCTGCAAGGATCTGTTCAGAATTTCGAAGGGCCTCTTCGACCTGTTTTTGATCGGTGATGTCCCGCCCAACTGACTGATACTCGACGATCATGCCTGCTTTATCAAAAATTGCACGGTCTGACCCGCGTTGCCAACGGACTGAACCGTCAGGCATGATGAGGCGGTGGTCCACCATGGCGACGGGGTGTTCAGGCGTAAGTGATTGAAAATGCTGCTGGACAATGATCTTATCTTCTGCAGGTATATCGGGTTGAAAGTGATGGCCGATGATCTCATCACGGCTTTTTTCGAAATAGCGGCAATAGGCCTCATTAACAAAGACATGGGTGCCGTCAGGGAGGAACCGGGAAATGAACTCCGTCTGGTCTTCGACAACGTTCCGGTACCGGTTCTCACTCTCCCGCAATTCATGTTGCCGCATCGTCAGTTCTGCATAGTTTTCCCTTAATTCTTCTTCTTCTGCGGCGATTTGTTCATATGCTGCATTCCTCTCTTGTTCGAGCTGTTTTTGTTCAGTGATGTTCCTGATTGATTCGATGGCACCGGTAATCTTTCCTTTCGTGTCGTAGAGTGGGGATGCAACGAACCAGCAAAAGCCACCTCTGCCCCCGTACAGGTCATGGATGAATAGTTGAGAGATTATCTTGTTCTCCCGGTATTGGATGAACGAATATTTTTCTTTAATTTTTTTTTCGTCGTTTCGTAGCACGAGGTCGAGGAGTAGGGGCCGTCTTTCGGAATAAAAGGGAAGGGCGTATTCATAATTCCCCTTTCCAAGAATGGCATCCTTATGGACACCAGTCATTTCTTCCATCGCCAGGTTCCATGCGATCACTTTTCCTTCAAGGTCGATTGCAAATGTTGCATCCGGAAGAAAATTGATGATATCCGATAATCGTTGTTCCGAACCTTTCAGTGCCTTCTCTGCCCGCCGATGGGCAACGGCTTTTTTAATCTTATGCCCCAATTCTGCAAACTGGGATTTCGGGTCTCCCCCCTTCTGGAGATAAAAGTCGGCGCCGTTGTTGATTGCCTCGATAACCACATCCTCGCGTCCTTTCCCAGTAAAAAGGATAAACGGGAGATCTTCATATAGTTTCCGAACATTTTTTAAAAAAGCGATGCCGTCCATTTTCGGCATCTGGTAATCTGATACGATCGCCTCGAATGAAAAAGTGTGAAGCTGTTCCAGGGCAGACTGTGCTGAGGGAATAATAGTTACGCTAAAATTACTACGTTTTTCAAGATATCGTTTGGCCAGGTTGAGAAGATCGGGTTCATCGTCAACGTAGAGAATCGATATCGTAAAATTATTTCACTCCGAAAATTTGAAGAATATTATGAATTAGATCTGTATTTTTTCTCTTACATGATTAACCTTTCATAATTGATTTTTGAAAAAGTGTACTATCATGCTTGATTTTTCCATAGTTCAACACCTGGTGAATATTTTGTTCTTCACAGGAAAAAATAACGATTTTACAGAATATTAGATTCGAGAGATTCGTGGGCATAGACACGGTTTTTTATCAGACTTGCTCATTGACCACCGGAGCATCCGCATAAGATCGAAAGGAGGTGTTGATTGGTAATGCAATCCCGAGCCGTTGTTTGGGAATACCCTGGTGACGCAGGCCATGAACGAGAGTTTTGACCATTGTCTCGTGGCATAAGAGTGAAATGATTGACCCGGGATTACCGTTGGACCGGTTCATCTGAACAAAGGAGAAAGAACAAAGCTTTATTGAACTGTATTTTGTAATATCTCATATTTATGAGATACATTAGGTGTGAAAATGGGTAGTGAACTTAATATTTTAATTGTTGAAGATTCGCCAGATGATGCGCAGCTGCTCGTGCATGAGATGACCGAAACAGGACTGAAATTCCGGCATGAACGGGTGGATACTGAGGGCCAGATGCGTGCCACCCTGGAACGGAAGCCGTGGGATGTCATTCTCTGTGATTATTCGATCCCCAACTTTGGAGCATTGTCTGCATTAAAACTCGTGAAGGAGATGAAAATCAAGATCCCGTTTATTGTTGTATCTGGGGTAATGGGAGAGGAAACGGCCATCTCTGTAATGAAAGCCGGTGCCCATGACTTCATCATCAAAGGCCACTATACACGCCTGA
>CAIJED010000357.1 GCA_903819595.1 uncultured Methanomicrobiales archaeon
ATCAGAAATGACGGCCGTTCACATGCAAATGCTAGGGACTGCAATCACGATCGATCCCTCAGAAAACGTCACTTCTGCCCTTATCATCCATATGAGAAATACCGGCAGTGAGCCAATTGATCTGTTACATACCAATATTTTTATCAGAGGACAGAATTCAGCTCCCGTTCTCATATCCCGAGGATCCGGGGTTGGCACGTGGTCGGTGGATCCGGTGACAAAAGTCCAGTGGCGCCCCACCGAGGTACTGAATATGACGGTGATGTACGAAGCCACAACACCGGTAATATTTCAGATAACAACCGGTAATGGAGTATCAGCCATCGCCGAAATAAAGTAAAACTCAAAAGCAGGCATTATAAGGATCAATGCCAAGTAACAAGGGCCTGTTTAGTCTACGGTGACTTTTGTTACTCGGTTTTCGATGAGTTATCATGACTGGTTGTCCGGATTCTGCCGAAGGTGATGTTTTGAAATGAACTTACTCTATTCCTCTTCCCGGAATCAGGCGATGAATTTGTACAAGGCAGAGAATTAAATAGAGAAGAATCGATTATACCATTAGCAATATCGAACCAAAGGTGGCAAATGGGATTTGAAGGCATTGAGGGGATTCTTGGTGGTGAAGACCGGAAAATCCTTTCAACCGGGAATAAAGAGATCGATAAAAAAATTGCGGATGGCCTCCCGTTAGGATCCTTAACGCTTATTGAGGGAGAAAACGATACAGGAAAAAGTGTCCTCACCGAACAGATCATCTGGGGTGCGATGAAACAGGGCCTCTGTGTTGACCTCTATTCGACTGAGATGACGGCAAAAAGTTTTCTATCCCAGATGGAATCGATGAGTCTTGATGTTTCTGACTATTTTGCATGGGGTTATGTCAAACTTTTTCCCCTCCACATGGTCGGGTTCAAGTGGACCCAGAAAGAGATGGACGGGATCCTTGAACATATCATTGATCACATCCGGGGCAGTAAGGCCCAGGTGATCATCATCGATTCACTTACCATGTTTACCGAGTATACATCACAGCAAACGATACTCACGTTTTTAACGAACTGCAAGAACCTGGTTGACCATGGGAAGACGATCCTGATCACCCTGCACACGTATGCCTTTCAGGAGGATACCCTCATCCGTATCCGTTCCATCTGCGATGCACATCTCTACATGAAGAAAACCCTGATCGGCGACAAATACGTCATGGTCATGGAAGTAGTAAAAGTGCGGGGTGCACGAAAAACAACCGGTAACCTGGTCAGCTTCGAAGTCCACCCCGGCTATGGCATGAAAATAATCCCGATTTCAATGGCAAAGGTCTGATATGAGCTCCGGGGAAATTTCAGTCGCAACAAGCCTCTCGTTACCATTTAAGCGTGCAGTTAGCACGGAGGATAATGATTGTGCGAATAATATCGAGTCCTGCGCACTCTACCGGATGTTACCAACAAATGCAAAAGAGTACGTGCAGCACAGCCCGCACCTCCTCGAATACCTGCATATCTTTCCTGTCGATGAATATGGAATTCCCCTCTTTTTTTCGGAATTAAAACGTGATTTAAAGTCGATGACAGAACCGAACCTCATCTATCCGGCCGATGCAGATACGTTCGTTCACATTTTTTTTGATCCAAACGATGTCAGAAACTATTACATCCCCATTGAACCCTCATTCCTTCACAGTGTCAAAGACCTGGTCCCTGCAGTTGAATACAAGCTGATTGACCTGCTTGATGCACTCGACACGGATCCCGTCACGGATCTGGAACGAAGTGCGGTACTACGAAACCTCTTAAAACAAGTTGTCCAGATCAGAATGCCGGGTGAAATTATCCCGACAAAGGCCGGAAAAGAAGCAGGAAATTCGGGGTTCATGGGCAAATTAACGGGTTTCCTGAACAAGGACCTCACATCGAAGGACAGTTCGGGAAGAGCACATGCGTTCGCCAATGTGGCACGTACCCCCGATGGCCGTGTGATCATGTCACCCCAGGAGTATTCGGCACTTGAATACATGATGGTGCGGGATAAAGTTGATATCGGTCTTCTAAAACCATTTCTCAGCGACAAATATATCGAAGATATCACCTGTGACGGTATCGGTCCGATATTTGTCGAACATAAAATATTCAAAGGGCTTAAATCGGTTGTTGGATGGGACAAGGAAAAAGAGCTGGATAATTACGTCATAAAACTCGCAGAACGCACCCGGAGGCCCATTACATACCGGAACCCGATCGTCGATGCAACATTGCCCGACGGTTCCCGTATTAACATTGTCTATAGTACGGATATCAGCAGGAAAGGCTCCAATTTCACCATCCGTAAAGCGATGGACGACCCAATCAGCATCTTAAAGCTGATTGAGTTTAAGACCTGCGATTATATGTGTGCGGCATATCTCTGGATCTGTATCGAGAACGGGATGTCCCTTTTCATGAGTGGAGAAACAGCGAGTGGCAAGACGACGAGCCTGAACGCCATGACCACGTTCATTCCCCCGGAGAATAAGATTGTCACGATCGAAGATACACCGGAACTCCAGATCCCTCACCTGAACTGGACACGGGAAGTCTCCAAGGGCAAAGGGAAAGGAGAAGGCGAAGGAGGCGACGTGACGATGTTCGACCTGTTACGGGCTGCACTCCGTCAGCGTCCGAATCAGATTCTCGTCGGTGAAATCCGTGGTGTCGAAGGCTCCGTCGCCTTCGGTGCGATGCAGACCGGCCACCCGGTGCTTTCTACCTTCCACGCTTCTTCAGTCGAAAAATTAGTCCAGCGTCTTTGTGGTGATCCGATCCTTATCCCGAAGACCTATGTGGATAACTTAAATCTGGTCGTTATCCAGAGTTCCGTACGTCGTTCAACCGGTGAAATGGTTCGTAGGATCATTTCAATAAATGAACTGATCGGTTTCAACCCCGAGACCGGTGGTTTCTCCTTTGTCGAGATGTTCAGCTGGAACCCGGTAACCGATACGCATGACTTCCACGGAAGGGGAAGCAGTTACCTCCTTGAAAACCGGATTGCCACCATGCTCGGCATTCCGGATCACAAAAAGGCAGGGATGTACCTGGAAGTAGATAAAAGGGCACGTATCCTTGAGCGGTTACATAAAGCGGGTTACACCGGGTTCTATGACCTTTATCATATGATGACCAAAATCAAGAAGCAAGGGCTTCTTACAATAGATATCCCTGATTAGAGGTTTACTGCATAGTTATGGATGTGAAAAGCCTCCCTGCCGGTCCTGCTGTGCTCCCGGCGAAAGAACAACGCGAGATACCCTTCGCGGGCACGATAAAATCAATCCGTGAAAGATTGGGCACCATCCTTGAGGCAAAGCGGATGGCTTCCGATATGCTGTTCATGGCAACATATATGGCCGCGATCACCACGGCCCAGGCGACAAGACCCGAGATCTTTGCGTATACCGCTCTCAGGAGAGAGTATGCCCCTTCAAAATATATCGCAAAAGTAGAATTTTTTGTGAAGCGCTGGAATTACAGCTACGTAGAAGCTCTTACCGTCGTGGCAGAACGGACAAAAAATAAACTGCTGCAGAGCATGCTAAACCGGTATTCCAATTCTATTGAGTCCGGCGTGCCCGATGAGGACTTCCTCAACCGTGAACTTTCCACCGTTCGGAGTGTCTACCGGAATAATTATGATCAGGGCCTTGAGATGCTGAAAAAATGGGGGGATGCGTACATTGCGATGCTGTTTTCAGGTGCCCTTGTCGGCATTATCATCATGGTATCCGTTGCCCTATTTGCCCCTGATAATATCCAGTCTACCCTGATGATGTCCTATATTATCGTGCTCGCGACCTCGTTGTTTGGTATTATTACGATGTATACATCTGTCCCGTCAGATGAAAAAATCCATGATCTACCTTTGGGGTCAAAGGAACAGATGATCATCAAAAGACTTGAACGAAAAATTATTCCTGTTGTTGTCCTTGTTGCAGTTATTTTTTTTGCCCTGAGCGCAGTCGGATTGATCAAAGATGTGTACGGTCTCGTGATGTTATTAATGGGGCTGATGCTATTACCCCTCGGTATTATCGGGTATCTTGATGACAGTAATATTGTCCAGCGGGACTCGGATTTTACCACCCTGATCCGTAGCATCGGCTCCGTAATGGGGGGGAAAGGGACCACAATGGGTCATGCACTGGCTGACATCGATCGGAAATCCCTCGTGGTACTGGAGCCACTCATCAATGGAGTCTATTCAAAACTAAACCTTGGTCTCGATGAGAATGCCAGCTGGGAGAAATTTATCGGGGAGAGTGGAAGTAACCTGATTTATAAGTACCTGAATATCTTCCGGGATTCGTGCGAGCTTGGCGGGTCACCGGATAAGGTTGGTGAGATTGCGGGCTCTTCGATGCTGGAACAGGTCCTTCTCAGGGAAAAAAGGAATTCTGTTTCAATGGGTTTTGTTGTTCTGATTATCCCGATGCATACGATGATGGTCGCAATTTTTCTGTTCCTGTTCCATATACTCCTGACCATGTCGAAGGCTGTATCAAGTGTAATGAATAACCTGGGGGCGATGGGAGAAGGTCTCCAGGCCGGACAAAGCCTCGGTGGCTCGATGGCAACCGGGATGAATATGTTCGTTTCATTTCCACAGGCTGAAATGACGGTCTATATCATGATCATGCTCACAATAATCACTGTTTCGAATATTTTTGCCGGGAGAATTGTGATGGGTGGAGGAAGGTACTTTTTTTACTTCTTTGCAAGCATTTTATCGCTGTTGACAGGACTTGTTTATATTGTATCACCTTTTATTGTCGCGTTGTTCTTCAACATCCCGGTATTTCAGGGGGTATAGGAAATGAAGGATTCTGTCCGCCGTTTTGTCATATTCTTCGTCATCATCGCTGCCGGGTTGATACTGGTCCTATTCGATTTACCTGCGGTTTTCCTGGTCCTGATAGTCATCGCATTTACTGCCCTGATTCTTTTGCTGAGTGGGTCCGTTAAGTTACCTAAGTTGCGGTTACCAAAATTATTTGGTTTATCCAAAAAAGTAGTCAATCAGGATGGAAAAGAGCAAACCCCGCCCTCACCTCAGAAATCCATCAAAGAGAAAGCAGGAAAGAAACCGGAATCCAAAACAAAGAATGCAACAAAAAAAAGCCCTGGCAAGGGAGCCTTTGGGACGCCCTCGATCATCAGGGATGCGTTTTCATCAATGAGAAAAGCGTTCTCTATTTTATCTGCGGATATTGGGAAGACAAGGAAGCCGGCCACAGCAAAAATACGGGACAAAAAGAAAATTGACCGGATGCTGGACCAGTCTGTCCAGGGCCGGGCACCTGATATTAAGTCTTTTAACGAGACAAACCATGAAATTACCCCTTCGGGAAAACAAAGTGTTCCCGATCCATTCTCCAGTCTGGTGAAAAAGCAGATCGATACGGAATTATTGGATTCTGCAGGATCGGATCTGGATATGGGGGATCTTTCCGCGCTGAATGACCTTGATTTAAGTGCCGATATGTCTGGTGCATTTGGTGAGGATATTTCAAATCTCGATATTGCCATCGATATGGATGATGGAATTACCCTTGATGATGACTCTGATAGCGATGAAGTGGCATCGATACTTGCGGCGCACGAGGATAACCAGGACACTGAAGGAGAAGGGGGACCCGGAGGAAATTCAGATGAAATGGATCTCGGTGGTTTTGGGGACCTCGATATTGACAGTATCGATCTTGACCAGGAACTCGGGAGCCCGGATATAACGGAAAAATCCGAACCCCGGGCGGCTCCCAAGCCAGTAAAAACATCAGATGTGTCAGATAAAAAGTCAATATCATCTCCCTCTGCCCCAATATCAGAAGTTCCCTTTTCTTCTGCTCCGGCGGGTAAAATGACTGTCATGGAACCGTCAAAAGGCATGGGTGATTCGATGATGTCGTTCTCCACGGGAAAGGGTATGGATGATGACCTGATGGCCTCCCTCAAATCGGATTCTTCAAATGTTAAACGAGATAATAATGCCCCCTTACTCCGTGACTTAAAAGATGTAAAAGTACCGGCCGTGGATCTCGAGAAAGAACTGGAAGGGATATTAAGTATGACAAAAGTAAAGAAATAAGTGGAGAATGGCAATCCGGGAAAGGTCCTGATATGACAGAGATACCAGTAAAAGTTGAGAAAGACGGGAAATGGGTCGTTTCGAAGATCGATGTGACCCAGGACCAGCTTTCCATCAGGGAACCGATCAACACGGATATCACGTTTAAGTCAATTATCAACATCGAAGAGAGGAAAAATGCCCTATCCATCACCGTGAAGGGAAATCCCGAAAAAACGTACTTGATCGCAACGGTCCCGAAGGCATTGCAGGTCTTAAAACGCATGATCATCATGGCCTGCAGTGCATACCGCCTGAGTGCCTATTTCATGTCTCCTGCTATCCGTGGCGGGGTCATGGTCACAGACGCACAATGGGAAAAGGGTGCAATTGCAGTACTGAAGACCGGGATCTGGTTTGTTAGCCAGAACAAACAGGTCTGTGTCCCGACTTCTGAAGTTGCCGGCATTGAAATGACACATCGTGACCTTCAGAATAAACAGGTGGATGTCATCAAAATCGATCACCTCGAAAATGGGGAGGTTGTTACCAGTTTTGTCCTTTGCCCTCTCTCGACACTCCATGTTCTCCTTAACTTTTTAAAAGATGCGACGAAGGAGATGGACATGAAGGGAGATGAGCTTGACCCGGTAGCTGCACAGGTGGGGATGCTGGTCTACAGCGGAAT
>CAIJED010000358.1 GCA_903819595.1 uncultured Methanomicrobiales archaeon
CACAAGACTCATCCAACACAAAAAAATCGGGGAATCCGGCGGTATTCTTTACAATTTTGTCGGAATTGGCGGACCAGCGAGTACACTTGTTTCTTTTGAAGACTACTACCACAGTCATTCACCGAAAGAAAATGAGGTGGCCATTGACCAGCTCTTCCGCATTGTGCTCAGCACCTGGTATGGCCAGCCAGTCCGACGGGATTTTGCACTGTATCAGGAATATCAAAGGCCCCCCTTGTATGAAAAGTCCAGGGAATATGCCCAGTCACATTTCGGTGTCACCCCAAACGATCCGGAAATAACCCTTCCCTGTGACCTTGGGAAATCAACAAACCCGCTCTATTTCATTGAACACATCATCCCGTCGAGGCTCTCCTCGACAGTACCGGTATACATTGCCCCGCAGCATGGAGACCTGAACCTGAAGAATATTCTGCTTGACCAGGACGGGCACATGTGGCTGATCGATTTTTCAGATACTTGCGTCACCCATAACCTCCGCGATATCGCAAAGATGGAGACCGTCATCAGGACAGAAATGCTGTCATTTACATCGGATGAGGAGGTATGCAGAATGGCAGGTTGGGATGAGCGCTTTATTGCATTCAAAAATCTTCATGATCTTCCTGGAATACCAGGTCCCGGTCTGCCAGAGGAACAGGAAAAGGCATTCAGGTTCCTCCAAAAACTCAGGTATTATGCAGATCTTGTCACGATACTGGATGACCACCCGGACCAGTACCTCCTCCCATTGCTCTGGTACACCATTCCGGTCCTCTGGTACACGAGTGTCGGGGAATTTGGGAAAAAGTATGCATGGATTACTGCCTCCCGGATCTGTGAACACCTCCTCAACAATCAGTCGGGAAAAATGTTATAACCTACTCACTTGTTTTTTCGCGGACATTATCCGTTTATCCTTATGGATGCGACTCCTGCAACAAGATCGGTAGCGGATAGCCCGGGTAAACCCAGACAGATAATTCATCGATCAGGTAGTTCGCTGTCATTTTTATGGGTTCATACCAGGAGGCGAGGATCCTCTATCTTTTTCGTCCTGGTAATTTATTTCAATATGCACGTTCATCGTCTATCTCCCTGCAACCATCAGAATACAGTTGCTCTCTATGATAAACTGTCCAATCCTCTACAGGCATCAAATGTCGGAGACCCAAAACAAAATGGTAACCTGATGAAGTGCATTCCTGTGTATCGTATCTATGCCCCGATGGTTGAAAGAAATACTTCCTGTTAATTTTTGGGATGAACCCGTTCCTTTCTTGCCATCGTAATAACAATATATCTCACACAGGTCCGGCCATCCTGGGATAGCACCTGGTTAGAGAAATGCACCGGAACCACCGTTCATCGGGTGATATCATTTTCAGATAGAAGTTTGGAAGGGACAGCACACATGACTGATACGTATAACACCGCTGATTGCGACCAGTGTGGTACCTGCTGCAAGGTGTTCGGCGATTCCATATCACCGACCATGGAGAATATCTACTGGTGGCTTGTCAATGATCGGACCGACATCCTCCGCCATTTTTCGGCCTGTTTTGAGGACAGTACCTGGAAACAGTGTACAGAATTGCGACCAGATGAAATTTTTAGCATTGTTGCGGTAGAATTGCGAGATCCTGATACCGGATCCCTGGTGAGCGTCTGCCCGTTCCTTACAAGGGTATCAAAAAAGCGATATCTCTGTTCTATCCACATGGCAAAACCTGAAATGTGCGACAACTACAAACCATGGATTTGGGGAGAGACCTATTTACGACGTTGCAGGACTATTGTTGAACAGGAACAAAGGACGCCCTGGCAAAACGACCAGATTATATGAGGTCCCTGCACAAAATTCCAAAAAATCGTGATGGCCCGATCACGACGATTAATTCAGGTCGCCGGGATCGTTTCTGTTTCCTCAGGTAACAGGATCCATGCTGCGATGTACACAATGACGCAAAATATCGGCCAGAACAGGGTGACAATACCAAGAGCAAGAAGGATAACCACCACAATCCAGATGATGTTCGGATCGATATCGAAATATTCCCCAACACCCCCGCATACCCCTCCGAATATTTTTGACTTTCCAGACTTGTGAAGAGTTTTCATGATCATCTTTTCGCAGAGTTCCATTAAAAGAATTTTCTTTTACGGTTTTGTCCTCGAAGGTCCCATCCATCAATTCTCAAACCGGAATGGAGTATCCGGATTGGTATCAGACTTCCCGGGGGTTATATTTTAGTCTTCAGCCTCATCGGTCAGAAGAGTGCCCGCTATAGTCTCATAGCCATGGGCGATCACCGACGCACCCAGTAGGGGCGCAAGACCATCGAGCCTGCTTAACAGGATTTTGGGCAATGGCAGAAACCTGTCAATGTGACGGGTAATGCCGGTGAGTAACAGGTCGCTGTTTTTCATGATGACACTCCCATCAAGGATAATCCGTGAGGGGTCATATGCCACAATGACGTCGGATATACCCCGGGCATTGATCATGCAGAATTCCTCGATAAATGCATCGAGCCCGGGGTACCCAGCCCTTGTTGCATCAAAAATTCCGGCGGGAGTCCGTGTCCACTCATCCATCATTCCGGAATGATGTTCTTCAGACCAGCGGGAAAAAAAATATGGTAAATGCCTGCCTGATGCATAGGCTTCCCAGTGACCGGGGTAGCCACAACCACATAGCGCGTGGTACCGCGTATCAACATGGAAATGACCAATTTCTGCTGCATTTCCATTCCGGCCGAGCAATATTTTTCCATTGGCAACTACGCCCCCGCCAATCCCGGTTGAAATTGTAATATAGACAAAATTCCTGCATCCTTTCCCTTCGCCATAATACAACTCACCGAGCGCACCGGCCGGGCAGTCATTTATCAGGCGAACAGGAAGACCAAATTCTTCGCTGAGCGGATCAGACACAGGAATTGCCGGAAGTGCGATATTGGGGGGCGTAATGATGATCCCCCTGCGGGAATCAACCGGTCCTGCGGCACTGATACCGATACCTTCTACCCCGGATATCTCTTTTCCCCCTGCTACCGCCCTGGCCAGACCAATAATAACATCCGTGATCTCTTCGGGGCCCTCAGGTCGGGAAGGGGTCAAGACTGATACTTTTTTTCCGA
>CAIJED010000359.1 GCA_903819595.1 uncultured Methanomicrobiales archaeon
ACCCGTGGCAGCCTCGGCGGTTTTGATATCAGGGGCCTGGTAGACGTTGGTCACCAGCCCGTATAATTCAGACAATGTGTCCAGTGTCTGCTTGTCCATCCCGGAAACAATCTTGTAACTATTGGGGAGGGTGTGCTCTTCGTCGCCGGAATTGGCCAGGTTCCGGCGAATAGCCAATGAAAAAGTCCCTGCTACATTTCATACCGGACTCCAGCTCTAGGATTGGCCCCATGATCTCTTCTGTTACCCCGGGATAGAACGCAGACTCCAGGACCACGATGGCGCCTTTCTTTAAGTTCTGGCCGACAATTTTTGATGCAAATTCCACCGGTTTTCAGGTCAAAGTATTTTGCCTTGGTGACCGGTGTGGGGACACCCGATGATGACAAAATCTGCCTGCCTGATCTTTGCGGGGTCGGTTGTTGCCTCGATCTTGTTACCTGGGGTTGTATTCAGTTCATCAACGGCCTTCTGGTTTCGCAGGTACCCGTTCGTTTTCAGGTGCCTGGAAAATGCCTCTGCAAGGGGGAGGCCCACATAACCGAGAGACGACACAGACCGTTTTGTAGAGAAGTGCTTTTGAGACCACGGGGCTGACACCTTTAGATAGGTAGTATCGCATGGGATGAAGCAAAAATATATCAGGGGGATACAGAAAGCCATTCCTGATTTCCATGGATATCGGAACACATTTAATGAATTGTGGCCTTGAACCGAGGATGGAGATGATCTTAATGAGGATACTGGTAGTATAGTCTGTTCGAATCTATAGGATTATTCCTCTTGCATCAACAGAGCCCGAAACCCTGCTTGTACAAAATGACGGTCACTGGTCAACGCGTCATGAATGTTCCGTTCTCGCATAACTTCAAGAGAGATGCAATCTGTAAGACTCCATGCTTTATCGAGCCGTTGTTCGTAGAGTGCCCATCCTTTCGACCATAAAACAGGATCGACAAAGACAATCTCAACACGAGCGGAGTTTTCAATGTTATGAAAGAACGTGATTACAGATGGTTTGAATGCAGGATCACAAAGCGCATTTGCCGTCTCATCAATTACAGCAGACGTAGTGAGAAACCAGGATCCCGATTTCATCTGTTTTTTATAGAGCTGATCAGCCGTTTCATGGAGATGGTCCTGACGGTTCAACAAAGCAATCCAGCAGACCGTATCGACAAAGCAAACTGTATTTTTCATGTATTCCTTCGTTTCGGTAGTCCATACAGGTAATGGTCATGCTCGGTGGAAAGGTCCTGAATATCTGTAGTCACGGCAAGGGATGAAATATCAAATGCAGGATCCTTCTCAACATCAGGATCTTCCGGAATAGGCTTCACGGTGATTGTATATTTTTTTCCGGCCTCCAGATGAACTGGTCCTGACGGCCGAAATACCGACCCATCAAATACTACTTTCATTGTTTTTGCCAAAGTAATCATCCCCTTTAACCAGACAGATACGTATCTGATTCCCAGTGAGTTATTGTCTTCCATGTACTATAATAGTACAGATCGTTTCGGAAGGTATCGTTATATTCAGAAGTATGCCGAATTATAGCACGGAGATCGTGCTAAAGTCTGAACAACAGAACAAACATTACAAATTGGTGCCTTGAACCACTTCTTTGACCTTCTGCACCAGGTAATAGGGATCGACCGGGAAGCGAGTAGACCCCCTACAAGCCCGGGGCGGTACTGGTGAAAGTTCTACTTGGTGCCGGCAGCTTTGAGCACTTCATCCATGCTGATGCAGAGCCGGGCAAAGATCATGGACAGTTCATTCATCAGGGCAATATTGAGGTCACGCTGGACATTTTCAATAACCTTGGCAGCCTCAGCGGTTTTGATATCCGGGGCCTGGTAGACGTTGGTCACCAGCCCGTATAAATCAGACAATGAATCTAATGTCTGCTTGTCCATGCCGGACTCAATCTTGTAAATATTAGGGAGGGTGTGCTCTTCGTCACCGGGATTGGTCCGTTCCGGCGAATACCCGACAAAAAAGTCCCTGCCGCATTTCAATCCGGATTCACGTTCAAGGATTGGCCCCACGATCTCTTCTGTTACCCCGGGATACACGGTGGATTCAAGGACCACGATGGCACCCTTCTTTAAGTTCTGCCCGACGATCTTCGATGCAGATTCTACCGGCTCCATGTCCGGGTCTTTCGCTTTCGTGACCGGGGTTGGGACAGCGATGAGCACAAAATCTGCTTCTTTGATCTTTGCCGGGTTGCTGGTTGCATCAATCTTATTGCCTGGGGTGGCATTCAGCTCATCAATGGCTTTTTGGTTCCTCCGGTACCCGATCGTCTTCAGGTGCTGGGAGAAGGCTTCGGCAAGAGGGAGACCAACATAGCCGAGACCCACGACACAGACTGTTTTATTGAGAAGTGTTTTAGAGACCAAGGGACTGCCACCTTTGTATAGGTAGTATCGCATGGGATGAAGCAAAAATATATCGGGAAAAAAGAGATGCTGCGGCTAGGGCAATGATAAGATCCGGGAATCGTACCAGTAAATTATCCCAGGTAACCGGATTGCAGAGTTGCATTACAACCCAGAGCATCGGTGGCAAGCAGCCAGAGAAAACCAACCACCGTATTATCTCGCACCTTCACCAGATCCAGGTTTCCATACCGATATCCCGGGAACGCGTGAGAAATCTTTATCGTTTGATGCAATATGAGATATGTTATAGAATTGTGCACACGAAGCGATGTAGGCATCCTTGGTGAACAATTGAAAGTTACGGGAGATCGAGATCGAATCTTTCATAGTTTCCGGATTATCATACAATATTGTACAATTGATTTTGAAAAGACGCTGGATTTCAGTCCATGTTTTGGATAATTCATTCATAATAAGAGGATCCCGCTTGTAATGGGCGATACAATCAGTCACGCTTTTTCCGTACCCTTTTTCCAGCAACTCACTAATGATAAAATGATGTGTGATCTCCTGAATAACAACGGATGGAATAAAACCCCGGATCTCTTCATTCTCAACCCGGATTAGGAATGCTGTACATGACTGTTGAAAAACTGGATGATTAAGAGCAGTATACAGAATAATATTTGTATCAATGATCACGTTTGTCCCGTCAGGGATTAAAGCCAGGTCATTCAAAGATATCCGACTCAATTATTTCTTCAATAGTTTGAATATTTTCTATTTTGAATGCACCGACTAATTTTTTTATCTCTGAATCGGGTAAAATTTTGAGTTCCACCTCATCTCCTTCCTGTAAATTTACAGGATCAATAAGATGAAACTTATTATCCCGGTATACCGCTTTGACCATTCTTACTCCTTTGTATTTATGATGTACTTCCAATTATATACAGATAGTGCAATTACAGATTACAGATTTATTCTATCTGTCATTCCTTCTTAATCATCCTGTATTCGCTATCCCTCGGGAAACAAGAGAGATATCAGTTATAGAATCTTTAAAAAGTGTCAACCTCCCCGCACCATTTCACCCTATAACTTCGACAATCACCCCCTCATGCACACCAAACGAGACATCTTTCAGCGCCAGGAATTCATTCGGAGATTGGGAAGCGCCCTTATGAGTCAACCTCCTGAACGATGCCTTTACTGAATTGGCTATGGCATCCCGAACTGTATACATTCATCACAAGCCCTTATAGCCGGAAACAATCTTGGAGATATTTTCCAAGGTGTGCTCTTCATCGCCGGGATTGGTACGTTCCGGCGAATACCCGATGAAAAAGTCCCTGCCGCATTTCATCCTGGATTCACGTTCAAGGATTGGCCCCACGATTTCTTCTGTAACCCCGGGATACACGGTGGACTACAGGACCACGATGGTGCCTTTCTTTAAGTTCTTCCCGACAATCTTCGATGCAGATTCAACCGGCTCTATGTCGGATCTTTCGCCTTCGTGACCGGTGTGGGGACGGCTATAATCACAAAATCCGCCTGTTTGATCATTGAAGGGTCGGTTGTTGCTTCGATCCTGTTACCAGGGGTTGCATTTCAGTTCATCAACCGCTTTCTGGTTTCGCCTGTACCCGAATCTTCCTCATGTGCCTGGAAAATGCTTCGGCCAGGGGGGGCCGACATAACCGAGACCAGACAACACAAGACCGTTTTATCGAGAAGCTTTTTATTAGAGACCACGGAGGCAGACTCCTTTGGTAAACTACATGCTATCATAACACGGCTAGAGCAAAAATATATCGGGGAAAAGGGAGTTATTGAACCGGGAGGGTTCTGGTAGCATCGGGGTCCCTCTGCAAAAAGCTGCTATTCCGGGCGGTTATATTAACTAGGTAATTTAACAGACCTGATAATTTAGCGGGAAACACGGGGTCCGGCATGAAGGATTATAATAGTGTAAACACAATGATAATTATTTGAGGTGAATGCAAATGGCGCCTGTCGTGCATGTCGATAAAAAATTTAATATATCCTTAAAAAATGTGAAGGACACATTGAAGATTCAGCCCGATGACACGTTTTTTATACAGCAGGAAAATGCCTATACTATCACCCTAAAAAAAACTACCGATAATGATCCATTTATTGAAGCAGTGAAAAACCCGGCACATATAAGTAATAAAAAAAGGTTTGACCTTGATCGGCTGGAAGATGAACTGTGGTCAACATGAAGGTTATGGTCGATTCAAATATCCTGATTTTTTCAAATATCGCTGATATGCCAGAGTACCCTTTGGCCCGGGAGAAATTATTGGTATTGATTGATCAGGGATATACCTTTGCTGTCAATACGATAATCATCTCCGAAATGAATTACAAACTCCAGAAGATACTCAATAATGAAGAATCACATACCCGGACGAAAAAACTCCTACATTCCCACTATTTTGAATATTTCCCTATTGAGAATAACACTCTGGAAAATGCAATTGACCTATGTTATGCGTCAAAAATGCGGATAAATGATGCACTCATCGCTCAACATTGCCTTGATCTCGGACTAGATGGGATTTTTTACTGATAATGTTAAAGATTTCAAAAAAGTACCCTATCTAACCATCATGAATTTACGGGAAGGAGAAAGACCAGAACACGGGTAACACCCGGTCTTCTGACGTTTGAAGGAATTTTCGGGCGGGATAAAAGGGCGATAATATTACGGGCGTCATAGAAGTCATTCATCTCATCCGGTGCAAGATATCGGACAATGTAAGAGGTAATAAGGGTCAACCGGGATGCAATGACCTCCTACAAGCCCGGGGCGGTACTGGTGAAAGTTCCACTTGGTGCCGGCAGCTTTGAGGACTTCATCCGTGCTGATGCCGAGCCGGGCAAAGATCATGGCGAGCTCATTCATCAGTGC
>CAIJED010000360.1 GCA_903819595.1 uncultured Methanomicrobiales archaeon
GGAGCCCGACGATCACAAGGAAAAGACAGGCAAATCAAACACCAGTTATAAATCAGTATTCTGGAAAAATATTCCCCGAAAATAGCCCGGCCGATGGGTGGACCAGGAACCATTGCATAGAGAAAAGGCAGGTACTCGTATTGTCATGACGGGTCCATACCCCATATTCACCCCAAACGGCTAATACCACGGAGGATACCAGCAACGATGATAATTACAATTCCCGCCACCCCATGCGCATCCGCCATCACCCCTTGAAGTCGGGCCTTGGTCGGAATGGTCCGGTTCTCTATCGGACATGGAACTTTTACGGGACTTCACCTTTTCCCACCTGAACCAGGGATGGTTCGGGACGGATATCCCGGTTCCATCTCCCCTGTTTGGATCTTCGCTTTTAGATGCACCAAAATTACTCATATGAGCTCACGGCGAGTCACGAATCATCAATCCGTTGATTGGAATTGGTATTGCACTACACCGGTCTGCCCGACCTGGGAGCAGACCGGATTGCCTTAGACGGTATTGGGGGGGTCGATCTGGAGGTAGTCTTCCTCATCGAGACCATTCACTGCATCGGAAGGATGCCTTCCTCCCTCAGATCGGCAATGGAAAAGTCCTGTGAAATGCCCGACTTGAAATCCCCGTTCGTAATCTCCTCCTGGTATTCCTGATTCCCGGTCTCGACCGCTTCTTCGAACGTCGACGAACCAGTCATGGTCGTCTCGAGGCAACTCATATAGCCGGAGGAATCTGGTTTTGTATCATAGCAGACAAACGCATGTTTCGGTATAATGACGATATGGGGGTTAATTTCCAGGGATTCAAGGGCTGATGCGTACAGGACTGCGCCATCGATACAATTGGCAGATTTTGATGCAAGGGAATCTTTTGGCAGCCGGATTCGCTGGGGTGCTTCGTTCTTCTGTCCGTAGGCAAGGGGCGAGTTGATATACGTGATCTGGTAATCGTTCTTGAGCGTCGTAAAGATCGCCTTCGCCTGGGCATTCGTGTCATCTTCCCACTGTTCATCCGTGCAGTTATTCCCGCACATGTACCCGCTCATCAACTTTTCGGGATGGTAATTGGCCGCCCTGCGCACGAGCGGGTCGATCTCTGCTGCATGCGGGGTAACCCACCCTGCGATTAATGGTGCCATGTTATTCCATTCAACGCCATCAAATACCGACCAGACCATCGTGTCCTTTGCGTAGATTTTTATGGGGATGGTCTGCTCATCGATAATTGTCCCATCTGCCAGGGCGACTTTGTAGTGGAGCATAGCGGATGTCATCTCGGATGGGATGGCACTGGGGCGGAGTGTTGGAGTCTGCCCACCCGTTATATTCCCGTGAGCAGGGACTTCAATGATATTGATCGCCTTCTCGGTGTAACCCGGGACATCTGATTCCACGGTGACTTTCCGGGGGCTGTCCGTGGGGTTCGTGATGGTGAAATCAATGAAATTTATATCGAGGTTGGACATCTGGAGGTACGATGAGGCCAGGATTGAATCCATTACGTTGATATCTGCACTGATACCTCCGGTACCCGTGCCAGTCGTTGCCGAAACACCGGAAGAAGATGATGAACCAGGTGAGGTATTGGTACAGCCGGCAGACAGGATGACAATTCCAAGGATGACGAATAACAGGAGTGGAGTGCAGCGTTTCATGGCAGGTTATATTACGATAAGTTATGTTATGTGTTTTGATTTCGGCCTGATGATGTGAAAATCATCGTGGAATACGATGGATTGTTGATTTTCTGCTATCCATATTTGTCGAATAGAATTCGTGATGTATAGTCCTGAATGAGGTATCGTATCGCCGCCCACAAACTGTGGTGAATTACCAGGTGAAGTGAGGAGATATGGAAACCGACCGGATAGCAGATATCAAATGGTCCAGGACCTGTATGGCCGGAATAATGGACCTGACGCTGACCATTTAGCCAGAAATTTTTTTTGATGCCGGTTGACTTTGTAGAAATGTTCTTCTGAAATTTGCAAACTGGTCCGGATCAACCATCGTATGGTCAGTCCCGGACGGTCATGATGTCAATTCCGGGAGTATTCATTACCGGGAAACCTATTGGGAAGAATATGATATTCTGGAGAATAGGTATATGGAACAGAAGCAAGTCTGTATCCTGGCAGGCCTTGTCTGCCTTCTTGTGCTCGCTGCCGGCTGCACGAGCACGCCAAACACCCAACCCACAGTCACCACCACTGCCACGACCGCAGCCGTAACCGCAGCACCTACCACCGCTGCCCCTGCATTGTCCGTGACGGAGACCGGGAATTCCACGAATGCCAATGACACGATCACTCGAACCCCCCGGGGCACTCCGGCAATTTCGCAGGTTTCGGTTATCAGGCTACCCCTGTTAGATCACCCAGCTACCAGCAGACCGCGATGAACGAACGAAGATGAGATCGTGCGCCACTCGTTCCGGGTGGTTCCCGAAGACGGCATGGTCTGGCGAGTTGATCTCAGCGCGGTATTGATAGATGAGAATGGACGTCCTGCCACCCTGAATTTCAATACCGACATCACCCGACGGGACCAGGCGATGATCCAGTCCAGGGGAATACAAGAGTGGCAGGATTCATTCACCGATCTGGCAGGAGTGCCACAAAATTGTAGATACGGCGGCAAAACAGGCCCCGCCTGGAACGGCCATGGTGGAAAATCATTTTCCTGCCGGTGTCGAAGTGTTCAAAATCGGGGTGCACAATCGTTTCCGACCAGCCGGTTTTTAGTTCCGTACGACCTGATTGATACGCGACCATCCCAGCTGGCTTACGAACGCTTCAGGGATTGCACAGACTGTCGCCATCTGGCGGGCGGGTGAATATCTCTTAAAAAGTGTGTTGAATTTTTTGTTGCGCAAATGGTCCCTGCATGGTTGCTCATTTGAATTTGGGCGCTAACCTTGAGAATTCCCGGTCCGTCTGGGATTTTCCGAGTGCACCACCAGATAACCCGCTCATGCCGGCAGAGAACACCAGTTTTTGCATCGTGTCTTCTTTGGTGATGGTAATCGTAAATTTATGGCGTTCCACAAAACCGCCGAGGATCATTCGCATACCCGCACTGCCTTTTCCATACGTACCCTTCGTATCAGTCCCTTCTTCCAGCTTGTAGCCTTCTGATGTGAACATGGTTTTGACTGCGTCGGCAAGAGACTTTTCATCAGTTTCACTATACCAGAAGTTAATGGTGGAATTGTTCACTTTTTCTTCTTTGGTAAACTTCCCAAATCCTGTTCCATGTGACATATAGTCAGAGAATTGTTTTAAAAAACCCTTAAGTCTTCCTAATTGAAACCCGCGTGACCAACACAA
This sequence comes from uncultured Methanomicrobiales archaeon, assembly GCA_903819595.1. Classification (GTDB taxonomy): domain Archaea; phylum Halobacteriota; class Methanomicrobia; order Methanomicrobiales; family Methanospirillaceae; genus CAIKOD01. Next base: position 3,347 of record CAIJED010000360.1, read on the forward strand.
GGCACTTTGCTGCCGGTTGTTACCTGAGTTCCCTGCGAACGGGATGAAAAAATTGGTTGGATTTCAGGCTTTTCCGACATATGCCTTGACTTGCGGCTGGAAAAGATAGTTCATGATGATCGCGGCGTTGACGGACGCAATGAATGCACACAAACGGGTGGTGAAAAGGCTTGCAATGTCGATCAGATTGGTGATGGCCGGGAAGATTACCCCGACAATCCATACCCATGACCATGCCCTGAAACGACCGATCCCAGCGATGAGACTAATAATCCCGATGAACCTGCAATGTCACCAGGGGCGGCATCCAGGACGCCGGGGCCGGGCGATGCTCAGGATTGCCCCCCCATGTCATGAAATCAATTCCGGGAGTGTTAATTACCGGGAAACCAACAGAAAAGTGAATGATATTCTGGAGAAGAGTGATATGAAACAGAAGTTAGTCTGGATCCTGGCAGGCCTTGTCTGCCTTCTTGTGCTCGCTGCCGGATGCACGAGCACGACAAACACCCAACCCGCAGTCACCACCACTGCCACGACTGCAGCCGTAACCACAGGACCGACCACTGCGGCCCCTGCATTGTCCGTGACGGGAACTGTGAATTCCACGTCTGCAAATGACACGATCAATGGAACCCCCCAGGGAACTCCGGCAATCTCCCGGATTTCGGCAATTCGCCCACCATTGACACGAAGTCCCGGAAGCAGGTAAACGGTGAGGATGAGTCCCGTGAGCTACTCGTCCCGGGTAGTTCCAGAAGACGGGAGAGTCAGGTAAGTTGATCCCGCATGGTATTGATCGATGAGGATAGACATCCTGCCACGCGGAATTTCTTCCCCATCCAATTGTACAACGCACTGCCTCCGGTTCACTCCGGCAGCTCAAAAGTGAATCCGGCAGCCGAAGGTCCGCACGATCGAGTGATTCGACCGACCGGTATGCGAGGTCATCGGTCATAAACATCAATCCCGTTTTTACCGTCTCACAATACGTGTCCTTGGAAAGTTCGCCCCCTCTGCATCAAGTGAACCAACCCCACATCTGGACCAGGTGTAGCGGACCGGGCCACGCAATTAACCCTATAATACGGTTAAATCCCTTTATTTAACCTCCGATGTAACAAGCCGGTATCCTAACAGGGGTATATCAACACCCCACCCCCACTTTTTCACCCCGTTCTCGTTCGTTTAAATCGCCCGCGTTTGGCCCCGATTGGTTTTGGTGCTGAGTAAGGATATTTTGAGCAATTTGTATCGAATTCAACGAAAACCTGACCTTTACTTCATGTTTATCTCACACATGATCCCGCAAACGCCACCGTTTAGGAAGCTTCACAATGGCGGCTACATCATTCTTCGGCACATCCATGACTAATTTGTTGATACTGTTGGCATTTTTATCCGGATTTTAGGAAAGCAGGCAATTAACCAGTTGGTCTGGAGGCGCATATGTCTTCGGAGGTTGTCCGGGGCTCACAGTGGCGGCTCTCACTGAATATAAATACACCTGGAATAAACGTAAGAAAAATTGCCCTGATAAACGGTGGTATTGGTCGACGATCATAACCCTGGCATAAAGGATGAACAACCGGATTATGAAGGGTCAATGCATTAATAATCCAAAGGATATACCTAACTGGTAAAAGGAAACGATCCATGGATCTCTACAAACTGGTCAGGACAAAACGGGATGAGATCATCGTACTGGCATCCCGGTTCGGGATCAAAGACATCCGCATTTTTGGATCCGTTGCCCGACACGAAACCCACGAGGGCAGTGATATAGATTTCCTCGTGGAATTCTCTCCCGGCACATCTCTTCTTACCCACGCGGCATTCCAACGGGAACTGACTGAACTTCTCGGCTGTAATGTCGATGTCGCATCGGTTCATGGATTAAAAGAGCAGATACGCCATTCCGTGATACAGGATGCAGTACCCTTATGAGAAGTGATGATGACAGACTCCTTGATATCGACGTGGCGATCATGCGTATCATGGAAAAGCTCCCTTCAACTCATGAGGAGTTCATCCAGTCAGACCTTCACCAGGTATGGGTCCTTTATCATATCCAGGTCATAGGGGAAGCTGCAAATGGGATCTCACCCCAATTTCAAAAACAGCATCCAGTAATCCCCTGGAAAGATATCATTGCCATGCGGCATCTTCTCGTTCACCAGTATTTTGGTATCGATTTGGATGAAGTCTGGAATACCACACAACAAGACCTGCCACACCTGAAACAGCAAATCTCCGTTATTTTAAAAGGTAAGTAATTCCCGCAGGCTGACATAGGCAAGGAATAGGGGATGGGGTGTTATCTCCTGTACCGAAATTCGGGAATTAACCGGAAAAAACAAGATTTTTCCCCTCGTCACATACCCCCGGGTACCTCCCCTTTTCCCATTTCATAAGATATCACGGCCCACAGGGGACTGTGGAATAAAAAGGTGAAATATTCATAGAAACGGCCGGTGCGAGGGCGATCAAACTCATCTCACCGTGGACTTCTGCGAGCTCTGACCTGGTTCACCTGGTTAAGCCATTTTTCCCCGAATATAAATAATTCACTCACATTTATCCCAGATTTATTTGAACAACAGCCACTACAGGGGTAGCATCATCCCACTACCCCCACTTTTTCACCCCGTTCTCGTTCGTTTAAATCGCCCGCATTTGGCCCCGATTGGTTTTTGTGCTGAGTAAGGATACTATGAGCAATTTGTATCGAATTCAAATGATATCTGGTCATTATTTGGAGAGTTGCATTTCCCAAAGTCTCTTAAAGAACCCTGTTAAACGCAGGATTCAGAATTAGTGGACATCAGACAGAAATGAACCTCTCCATATAACAGAGTTATTTATGGTAATATCTCCCCTTTCCCAGCCATGCGCCACGCCTCTTTTGAAACTTTCATCTCAAAACGTGCTCCTTTTCCAGGTTCCCCGGTTTCCCTGATCGTAATGCCGGTGATGGAGAGGATCTCCCGGGACAGGGCCAGGCCAAGCCCTGTATTTTTCCCAAACCCACGTACGAAAATTCTCTCTTTCTCATCGACCGGGACTCCTTCACCATCATCCTCACAAACAATAATCCGGGTCCCGTCATATTCCTGCATACAGAACCGGATGACCGTAATCTTCTCCCCATATCGCACCGCATTGTCCATCAGGTTGTAAATAACCTTCACAATGAGCGGGTCGGCAAATATTTCCAATCCAACGGGAAGGTCATTTTTTACGATGATGTTTCCAGGGGGAACTTCTTTTACTGTTTTGTCTACAAGTATGCGTAAATCGTGCCATGCAGGGGGGGTAATCCCAATCTCCTCAAATTCCCTGGTAAATTGGATAATTGAAAAGATCCGCTGTGCAGCAGTGTTAATCTTCTGAAAATACTCGTTGTGAGTGGTATCATGCGGCTTCTTTTCAAGAAGGGCGAGGTAGCCAGTCAATACGGTGATTTGGTTATTGATGTCATGTCGGGTGATACTTGTCAGAAGATTGAGCTGCCGGTTTGCCTGCCGGAGTGCCTCCTCTGCCTGCCTTCGCTGGGTAATATCCCGTACCAGTCCGCTTACTCCAATGGGCATTCCCCTGGTATCTTTCATGAGAAACGCAGAGAATGAGGTTTGTGTGATAGTCCCATCCATCTTTTTCAACTGGATATTATAGTCATGAATAAAACCAGTTTCAAAGAGAATTGAGTATATACGTGTACTCTCTTCTGGATTTGCAAATATTTCGTGTAACGGTTTCCCTATAAGATCCTCAGCTTTTTTCCCTGCAAATAGAATGATGGATGGCGACAAAATCTGGAAAATCCCCTCATTGTCCGTCTGTAGGTAAAGATCTTCTATTGTTTCATAAATTTGTTTAAACCGGGACGCGTTTTCTTGTAATGTCTCAACAAGTTTCTTAAACTGAGTGACATCCCGGACAACCCCAAGCGCCCAGTCTTCATCAAGTCTGACGAACCGGGCCTCAATATGAAGGCAAACAGAATGATAGGCGACATCGTATTCTATCTGCTGGAGTTTCCCGGTATCGATTGCGAGGGCAATCATCTGCAGGATCCGTTCTACAGCGTCCGGACTGATACTACTATCGCGGATATTCGTACCGATGATCTCACCCATGTGAAGTGAGCGTATTCCGTCATCATTTGAGTGATAGTCCTGGTATACCCCGTCCCGCGATATAATAACTAATGTATCCGGCATCGCTGCAACAATGGCATTTTTACGCTGCTCGCTTTTCTGAAGTGTAAATTCTGTCTCTTTCTGGTTGGTGATATCGCGGCCTACTGACTGGTACTCGACCACTACTTCCCCAGCCGGATTAAATGTGGCGCGATCGCTCCATTGCTGCCACCGTATACTGCCATCCGGCATGATGATCCGGTGTTCTATGATACCAACGGGATTTTCCGGTGTGAGCGAAGTGAATAAGCGACGGACTGATTCTTCATCACCCGGATGAATTTTCGGCCTGAATCGGGATCCGATGATTTCTTTCTTGTCCAGCCCAAAATAATGGCAGTAGACTTCATTTACAAAGACGTGAGTACCATCCGGAAGGAACCGGCAGATGAAATCCATCTGGTCTTCTATAACGGTACGATAACGCTGTTCGCTCTTCCGTAAGGCATCTTCCACCCGTTTTTTATCAGTGATGTCCCTGAATGTACCAATAAATGCTTTCAGTGAACCATCAGGGTTCCGCTGGGGCACGAGAGTTATAAGAGAATCAAAGATCGTCCCATCTCGTTTCCTGAATTGCAGGAGATGTTCTTTTAAATACCCTTCCCGTTCGACATTTTTAATGAACGCATCCCGTTCTCCGGGATTTGCATAAATTGAAGAGACCGGCACCCGGAACATCTCTTCCCGGCTCTTAAAACCAAACATTTCTACTAAGGCGTCATTAAAATCAATAAACTGCCCTTCCGGCGTTGTGATGAATACACAGTCCAGGGTTGTTTTGAAAAACTCCCGGTACCGTGTTTCACTCTCTCTGAGCGCGTCCTCGGCATGTTTGCGCTCGGTGATATCGGTCACGAAATTCAGCGTGGCAGGACGCTCGTTCCAGGTGATGGCAACTACACTCAATTCTACCCACTTGGTCGTCCTGTCTTTGCAGGATAAACGAAATGAATAGCGGGACGGTAGGTCCTCTCCGGCAACCCGTTTTCTGAACCGGTCCAATATCATATCCCGATCTTCCGGGTGAACAAACAGGGTGAAAGGCTGGGAGAGTAATTCCTGTTCTGAATACCCGGTCAGGTCAGCGGATCGTGGGTTAGCCATCCTGATCAATTCATCCTGCACAACGTATATCGATTCATTGGCATGTTCAATCAGGTTACGATAATCCTGTTCGCTTTTCTTCCGGGCGATAACTTCATCCCGGCGGGAAATGGCATGACGGATTTTATGTGCCAATTCGGCGAACTGGGGGGTGCAATCGCCTCCTTTCTTGTGATAAAAGTCAGCACCACTGTTCAGTGCCTCAATGACGACTTCTTCTCGTCCCCTGCCGGTAAAAATGATAAACGGCGTAGTATTGCCCCGTGCACGAAGCGTTTTGAGAAACGTGATGCCGTCCATCACCGGCATCTGGTAATCAGAAATAATCGCATCATAGGGTACGGACTCCAGGTGGTCGAGTGCCTCTTGGGCAGACGTCACCGTATCGACAATAAATGCCCCCTGACACTCAAGGAAGATTTTGCCTAGTTCCAGGAGCCCGGGTTCATCATCGACATAGAGGATACGGTGCATCATAATTATCCAAAAATTGTCAGATTTCTATTGGCAACTATGAGGTATCCTTACCAAACCCTTCTTTCACAATTTCCTGGTCGACATCCTTTAAGAGCCTCTGGATATCGATCCAGATAATCAGTTCATTGATATCTTTGTCCTTCACCCGGATCTTCTTCCTGATGATACCAATGATGTTGTTTCGTTCCCGGTTTATGAGGGCCGCCGAGGTATCGACTTCCTTTCTCGAAAACGTGGAGACCGAGAGGACATCATCGACCATAATCCCGATCTTCGATCTGGTGATCCGGTCATCAAGGACGATAATTCGGGACGTGGATTCATCGGCTTCCTTTTCACCATGAATATGCATCAGGTTTTTTAAATCGATAATTGTGGTTATTTCACCTCTCAGATCTATTATCCCCCGGATATGAGATGGGGTATCAGGGAGATGGGTGATCCTTGTATACTCCACCACTTCCCGCACCTCAAAGAGGTCGACGGCAAAATGTTCATCCCCGAGGAGAAATTCCACGACCTGGATGTCATTGCTCAGTTTTTTGACACCATCACCACTGTTCGCCTGGAGAGAATGGGAAGTTCCTGCGATTGGTTCCGCCTTGTTTCCGATCTGTGTTGATTGAAATGCCATATTCCCGTTGTGGGGGGCATGGGTAATCGGGTCGTCTGTCATGGGACGTCCCC